>DATEKY010000963.1:0-13269 GCA_035277225.1 Xanthobacteraceae bacterium | reverse complement strand
TCACGTTCGGCACTCTGCAGGCGCGCGGCGTCCTGCGCGACGTCGGTCGCGTGCTGCAGATGCCCTATGGCCAGGTCGACAAGCTCTGCAAGCTCGTGCCGCAGAACCCGGCCGCGCCGGTGACGCTGACGCGGGCGATCGACGAGGAGCCGCGCCTGCAGGCTGCGCGCGACGCCGAGCCGGTGGTGCGGCGCGCCTTCGACATCGCCAGGAAACTCGAAGGGCTGCACCGCCACGCCTCGACGCACGCGGCCGGCATCGTGATCGGCGACCGCCCGCTCGCCGAACTGGTGCCGATGTATCGCGATCCGAAATCCGACCTGCCGGTGACCCAGTTCAACATGAAATGGGTGGAACAGGCGGGGCTGGTGAAGTTCGACTTCCTCGGTCTGAAGACGCTGAGCGTGCTCAAGACCGCGGTCGAGTTGCTCAAGCGGCGCGGCATCGAACTCGACCTGCTCGGCATCCCGCTCGACGACGCGAAGAGCTATGCCATGCTCGCGCGCGGCGAGACGGTCGGCATCTTCCAGGTGGAAGGGCAGGGCATGCGCCGCGCCCTGATGGAGATGCAGCCCGACCGCTTCGAGGACATCATCGCGCTGGTCGCGCTGTACCGTCCCGGCCCGATGGCGAACATCCCGACCTATTGCGCGCGCAAGCACGGCAAGGAGCAGCCCGAATACATCCATCCGAAGCTCGAGCCGGTGCTGCGCGAGACCTTCGGCGTCATCGTCTACCAGGAGCAGGTGATGGAAGCCGCCCGGCGGCTCTCCGGCTACTCGCTCGGCGAAGCCGACCTGTTGCGCCGCGCGATGGGAAAGAAGATCCGCAGCGAAATGGAAGCGCAACGCAAGCGCTTCATCGAAGGCGCGGTCAAGGATGGCGTCGAAAAGGGGCAGGCGGACGCGATCTTCGAACTGCTGGCGCGCTTTGCCGACTACGGCTTCAACAAGAGCCATGCGGCGGCTTACGCGCTCGTCGCCTACCAGACCGCCTACATGAAGGCCAACTATCCGGTCGAGTTCCTCGCGGCGTCGATGACCTACGACATGGCGAATACCGACAAGCTGTCGGAATTCCGCGCCGAGGCCGAACGCCTCGGCGTCAAGGTCGAGCCGCCCTCGGTCAACCGCTCAGACGAGGAGTTCGACGTCGAGGGCAGCACGATCCACTATTCGCTGGCGGCACTGAAAGGCGTCGGGCGGGAGGCCGTCAAGGCGATCGTGGAGGCGCGCCGCGAGAAGCCGTTCCGCGACGTGACGGATTTCGCCAGCCGCATCAATCCGCGCGCGATCAACAAGCGCGTGCTGGAAAGCCTGAGCGCGGCCGGCGCGTTCGATGCGCTGGACAGCAATCGCGCGCGAGTACATGCGGGCGTCGACGTGATCCTTGCGGCGGCACAGCGCCGCCATGAGGACGCCGTTGTCGGGCAGAACGAATTGTTCGCAGGCGCGGCGACCCGCGAGGAACTGCGCATGCCGCCGACGCAGCCATGGTTGCCGGCGGAGCGGCTGCAGCGCGAGTTCGATGCGATCGGCTTCTTCCTGTCCGGCCATCCGCTGGACGATTATGCCGCAATCCTCGAACGGCTGAAGGTCCAGCGGTGGACGGCGTTCTGCAACTCGGTGAAGCAGGGCGCGACCGCTGGCCGCGTCGCCGGCACGGTCGTGGCGCGCGCCGAACGGCGCACCAAGACCGGCAACAAGATGGGCATTCTGGAATTCTCCGATCCGTCCGGCCACTACGAGGCGGTCATCTTCCAGGAAGGCCTGATGCAGTACCGCGACCTGCTGGAGCCCGGCAAAGCCGTGCTGCTGATGCTCACCGCAGAAGCTCAAGGCGACGACGTCCGCGCGCGCATCCAGACCGTCGAGCCGCTCGATGCCGCGGCCGAGAAGATGCAGAAGGGCCTGCGTGTATTCCTGAATTCGGATCAGCCGATCGAAAGCGTCGCCAAGCGGCTCGAGCCGGCGCGGGTCGCGCCGGCCCGATCCCCGAACGATAAAGGCGACGCCGAGATCACGATGGTGCTGATGCTCGACAAGGACACCGACGTCGAGGTGCGGCTACCTGGTCGCTACAAGGTCTCGCCGCAGATTGCCGGTTCCATCAAGGCGGTGCCGGGTGTCGTGCAGGTCGAAGCGATGTAGCGCGTGATCCCGAAAAACATGTCCTCGACCCCGATCGAGAACGGAAACCGGTCTTCGGATCAGATCATGCGCAAGAGATCATGATCGTCGAGCTTGTAACCTTCAGGGCGCCGCCCGGTGCGGAGTGGGACGATATCCTGAAGGATGCGCGTGCCGTAATTCCGCGCTGGCGGGCAAACCCGGATCTGTTGCGCAAGCATTTCCTGCTGTCCGACGACGAACAGGAGTGCGGCGGCCTGTATGTCTGGCCGACACGCCAAGCGGCCGAGGCCGCGCACGATGCCGCATGGCGCGCGGGTGTCGAACGGCGGACCGGAGCGCCGCCAACCATTCGGTATTTCCAGTTGCAGATGCTGCTCGACAACGAGGCCGGCACGGTCGTCGAATGGTCTAAAACGGGTGAAAAGACGATCCGCCCGGCCACCGACACCTGCTGAGCAGCGCGCGAATCATTCCCGTCGCGCCGACAGTCTATCGCCGGCGTCGGGGTTGCCTGTCATAATACAATCCGTACGCGAAGTTACCGCTTGCTCCGCATTTCAAAGAGTTTTCTGCGAGTTTTCACGGAACAACAGCCGTGACATCTAATGGAATTGCATTTTGGGCGCCCGGAGATACTGTCCGATCACGGCAGGGCAGCGGCCTTTCGGCAGGATTGTCGAATAATCTATAGTGGGACGGGACTTTCGGCGGCATGGATCATCGCCCGCATATTGTTGTTGTCGAGGATGAGGCAGCGCAGCGTCAGCTGCTGGTCGATTATCTCGGCCGTCAGAACTTCCGCGTGAGCGGCGCGGATGGCGGAACCGCGCTGCGAAAGCTGCTCGAGCGGGAACTGCCGGCGCTGGTGCTGCTCGACGTCGGGCTTCCCGGAGAAGACGGCTTCGTGCTCGCGCGCTGGCTGCGCGAGCGCTCTGGACGCATCGGCATCATCATGGTGACCGCCGCTGCCGACACGGTCGACCGCGTCGTCGGCCTCGAGACCGGCGCGGACGATTACATCGCGAAGCCATTCGAGCCCCGCGAGCTGCTCGCGCGGGTGAAAAGCGTGCTCCGCCGTACCACAGGCGCAACCGCAAACACCGGCCCGCGCGTGCGCATGGGCCGCCGGGTGCTGGATCTGGAGAAGCGCGTGTTGATCGACCCCGCCTCGGGGGACGAGGAAACGCTGGCGGCGAGCGAGCTCGATTTGCTGAAGGTATTTGCGGAAAATCCGAACCGGCCGCTCAATCGCGACTGGTTGCTGGAAGTGACCGCGCATCGCGAGATGGAAGCCTTCGACCGCGCCATCGACCTGCGCATCACGCGGCTGCGCCGCAAGATCGAGGTCGACCCCTCGCACCCGGACGCGATCCGCACCGTGCGCGGCGTCGGCTACATGTTCGTGCCGCCGAAGGACTAGATCGGACCTCATGAAGCTCGAAGGCGGATGCTATTGCGGACGCTTGCGCTACCTGGCCGAAGGCGAGCCGACGCTGAAGGCGCAGTGTCACTGCCGCGAATGCCAGTATATCAGCGGCGGCTCGCCGAACATGTTCGTCCTCATGCCGCCCGACGGCTTCCGCTACACCCAGGGCGCGCCCAAGCAGTTTACCCGCAGCGACCTTGAGCGTGCCGTGACGCGGGAATTCTGCGCGGAATGCGGCACGCATATTCTGACCCGGCGGCCAGGGTTGCCTGCGGTGGTGTTGAAGATCGGGACGCTTGACGACCCGAGCCTGTTCGGCACGCCGCAGATGGCGATCTACACGATCGACAAGCAGCCGTTTCATCACATTCCTGACGGACTGCCGACCTTCGAGCGACTGCCGAAGCGCTAATGCTTGGTCGCGGGGGCGATCTCGCTGAGCGCGCGGCGCAATTCGGCCGCGAGGGGCCCCAGGCCCTCACGGCAGCGGGTGCGGTCGCCGGCCTTGCCGGCCTGTTCGAGTGCCGCCGCCGCCGAGCCGACGCCGTTCGCCCCGATGGTCTGTGCCGCCCCTTTGAGCTTGTGGGCAGCCGCTGCCAGCGTCGGCAGGTCGCCGGCACGTGACGCGGATGATATCTCGCGCTCGGCCGCGATCGCGGTATCGCGGAATTTCGCCAGCAGCGAATTGATCGCGGTGGCGTCGTCGCCGAGCCATGCAGCAAGGACTTCGCGGTCGATCGCGGCCGCGGGTTTCGCCGGCGGTTCGGTGTGCGTCGCCTCGCGCGAGACGTCCTCGATCGGCATCCAGCGCTCGAGGGTGGCGCGGAGCTGATCCATGTTCACGGGCTTCGCCAGATACGCATCCATTCCGGCCGCAAGGCAGCGCTCGTCCTCGCCTTTCATGGCGTTGGCCGTAACGGCGACGATCGGCGTGCGGGCCGCGCTCGTGCTCGCCTCCGCAGCGCGGATCTGGCGGGACAACTCGTGCCCGTCCATGCGCGGCATATGGATGTCGGCAAGCACCGCCGCATAGCGCCCACCCGATGCGGCCCACGCTTCGAACGCCTCGACGCCGTCATTGACGGTATCGGCATTGACGCCGAGCAGTTCGAGCTGGCGCACCAGAACCTCGCGGTTCACCGGATGATCGTCGGCAACCAGGATGCGCGGCCGCGCCGTCGAGCGATTGACTGCGGCCGATTTCGCCGGCCGCGTGGCGGTGCGGAGCGTCGTGTTGAGCGGGGAATCTGCCGGCGCCGAGGCAAGGGTGAGACGCACCGTGAAGGTCGAGCCCACACCCTGTCTGCTGTCCACCGTGATGTCGCCCTTCATCAATTGCGCGAGGCGCCGCACGATCGAGAGGCCAAGCCCGGTGCCGCCGAAGCGGCGCGTGGTCGATGAATCGGCTTGCGCGAAGGGCTGGAACAGCCGTGCGCGTTGTTCATCGGACAGCCCGATGCCGGTATCGGTCACCGAAATCGTAACCTCGGTTTGGCCGTGCCCGAGTGGTGTCGTTCCGGCATGCAGGATGACGCGGCCGCGCTCGGTAAATTTGATGGCATTGCCGAGCAGATTGAACAGCACCTGCCTGACGCGGGTCGGGTCGCCGACCAGCGCGTCGTCGGAGCCGGCGTCGATTTCGACGTCGAGCGCGAGGCCCTTCATGATCGCCTGCTGGCGGAACGTGCCGGCGACGCCCTCGATCAGGCCGGAGAGCGAGAACGCGGTCTCCTCGAGTTCGAGACGTCCGGCTTCGATCTTCGAGAAGTCGAGCACGTCGTCGATGATGCGCAGCAGCGATTGCGCGGAGTCGCGGATGGTCGAGACGGTGCGTCGCTGCGGGCCGTCGAGACCCTGGCGCTGCAGCACGTCGATCATGCCGAGCACGCCGTTCATCGGCGTGCGGATCTCGTGGCTCATGGTGGCAAGGAACGTCGATTTTGCCTGGTTCGCGGCCTCGGCCTCGGCGCGCTCCTTCTCGGCGCTGTCACGCGCGCTCTCGGCGGCGTCGCGCGCGGCGGCGAGTGCCTCCTCGCGGGTCTTGAGCTGCGTGATATCGCGGTAGATGCCCAGCAGGCCGCCGTCGCTCAACGGGCGGAAGTTGAATTCGATGTATTTGCCGGTCGCGGTGCGCTGCTCGTAGCGCGCGCCGCCCGGCCGCAGGATGCGCCGCGTGACGTCGGTGACGGTCTTCTCGACGTCCTCGACCGGACCAAACTCGCCGTTGCGCGCGAGCTCGCGGATCATGTCGAAGCCGGATATCCCCGTGGTCAATCGGGATGAATAGCCGAACAGCTCGCTGGCGAAGCGGTTGGAGAACATCCAGCGGAACTGCTTGTCCCACAAGGTGACGCCGTCGCTCATGTTGTCGAGCACGATCTGCATCACCTCGCGGGTGCGCTCGACGTCGTCACGCGCCCGCTCGGCGGCTTCCTTGGCGGAGGCCAGCGCCTCCTCGCGCTCTTTCAGCGAGGTGACGTCGCGCCCGAACGCGAGCAATCCGCCATCGGAGAGCGGCAGGAAATTGAATTCGACGTAACGGCCTTCGAGCGTGCGGCGCAGGAAGCGGTTGCCGCCGGGCTTGCGGATCAGCGTGGCGCGCTCGCGCACCTTGGCCTCGACATCCTTCACCGGCCCAAAGTCACCGCGCTTCACCTGGTAGCGCAGAATGTCGAAGCCCGACGTGCCCGGCCTGATGATCTCGTCCGGATAGTTCTGGAATTCGAGGACCTGCCGGTTGAGGAATTGAAGGTTGAAATCCTTGTCGAACAACATGACGCCGCCGATCATGTTGTCGAGCACGGTCTGCATGATCTGGCGGGTGCGCTCGACGTCGTCGCGCGCGGCTTCGGCGGCGACACGGGCGGCCTCCAGCGCTTCCTCGCGCTGCTTCAGTTCGGTGATGTCACGATAGACCGCGAGCACGCTGCCGTCGCCCAGCGGCGTGAAGTTCATTTCAAGGAAGTTGCCGCTTGCGGCGCGGCGCTCGATGATCGCGCCATCGGGCGAGAAGATCATCCCAACGCGGTCCTGCACCTCCTGCTCGGTGGCCTTGTCGTCTCCGAAATCGCCGCGCTTCGCCTGGTAGCGGATCAGATCGGCGAGCGGCACGCCCGGATGGGCGATCTCGGTGGTAAACCGGTGGTGATAGTTGAAGCGCTGATTGGCGAATTTCAGCGTCTTGTCCTCGCCGAGCAGCATTACGCCGTCGTTCATGTTGTCGAGCACGACCTGCATCACGGCGCGGCCGCGCTCCACGTCGCGCCGCGCGGCGTCGGCGGCTTCCTTGGCGGCGGCGAGCGCCTCCTCGCGGTGCTTCAATTCGGTGATGTCGCGGTGGACGATCAGCTTGCTGCCGTCGTCGAGCGGGCGGAAGTTGATCTCGATGTAGCGTCCCGAGATCGCCAGACGCTCGTAACGCGCGCCTTCCGGCTGCATCAGCAACTGCATCTGGTATTCGACCGCATCGCCGTGGTCGTCGCGTTTGAAGTCTCCGCGCTCGGCCTGGAATTTCGCGATGTCGCGCATCCAGGCGCCGGGGTAGACGATGTCGGTCGGGTAGCGCTGGAATTCACGCAGCCGGTCGTTGATGAATTCGAGCTTCAGATCGGGACTGACCAGGGCGACGCCGTCGGTCATGTTTTCCAGAATCTTCTGCAGCACCGAGCGGCTGCGCACGGCGTCGGGGCGCGAGGATTCGGCCTCGGCGCGCGCCTGTTCGGCCAGCTCCTTGGCCTGCGCGAGGGCCTCCTCGCGCTGCTTCAGCTCCGTGATGTCGCGGTAGATGCCGAGGACGCTGCCGTCCTCCAGCGGCTTGAAGTTGAATTCGACATACTTGCCGCTCGCGGTGCGGCGCTCGTAGCGGGCGCCGGCGCGCATGACGTCGACGCGCCGGTTGACCTCGGCCTTGATCTCCGATTCCGGGATCGGGCCGAAATCGCCGCGCCGCGCCTGAAACTCGAGAAACTGCCAGGCGGAAATGCCGGGCTTGGCCATGTCGCCGCTGACGCGCTGGAAATCGACGAGCTGCCGGTTGGTGAACTGCCAGCGCATCTCGTTGTCGAACAGCATCACGCCGTCGCTCATGTTATCGAGCACGGTCTGCATGATGGTGCGGGTCTGTTCTGCCTCGGCGCGCGCGGCGTTCGCCTCGGCGCGCGCGCGTTCGGCGGCGTCGCGCGCGGCTTCCGCCTGTTCCTTAGCGGCGGCGAGGGCGTTCTCTCGCTCCTTGAGCTCGGTGATGTCGCGGTAGATGCCGAGCAGAGCGCCATTTTCCAGCGGCCTGTAGGTGAATTCGGTGAAGCGTCCGTTCGAGGTGCGACGCTCGTAGCGGTTGCCGCCGGGCTGGAGGATCCGCTGCACGGCCTCTTCGAGCACCGCGTCGGGATTCTCGACCTCGCCGAAATCGCCGCGCCGGATCTGGTAGCGCACCAGTTCGTCGCCCGGCACTCCCGGCTTGAGGAAGCCGGGCGGGTATTCGCGACCCTCGATATGGGCGCGGTTGGAGAACTGCCAGCGGAAGTCCTTGTCGAACAGCGTGACCCCATCGGTCATGTTGTCGAGCACGGTCTGCATCACCTCGCGCGCCTGCTCGACATCGCGATGGGCGGCGGCGGCCTCGGCCTTCGCCATCTGAAGCTGGTGCTCGCGCTGGCGCGTCTCGGTGATGTCGCCGGTCACGCCGACCATTCGGCGTGCGGTACCGTCGGGTCCGCGCACCACGATCCCGTGCTGGCGCGCCCAGCGCCATGTTCCTTCGCGCCCACGATAGCGAAACTCGATATCGAGCCGCGGGATTTCGCCCTTGTAGAGCGCCGCAATCATGCGGGTGTGGTGCGGCCGGTCGTCCGGATGGACGACGTCCGCGAATGCGCTCACCGGTCCGTATTCCGGCAAGTTCAGGACCTCGACCAGCGAGGGTGCGAGATACACCATGCCGGTGTCGAGATTGATGTCGTAGGCGCCGGCGCCGACGCTGATCGATTCGAGCGCCAGCGCGTAACGCGACACGAGATCGCCGTCGTCGATCGCGGAAGCGGGCAGGACGCGTTGCGCCGCCGAGCGGGCGGATTCGAGCTCGAATTCGCGTTGCTTGATTTCGGTGATGTCGGCGGCAGCGCCGATCAGCCGTTTCGCGCGGCCGTCGGGGCCGCGAAAGGCGATGCCGTGCTGACGCGCCCAACGCCAGGTGCCGTCTTCGGTCAGGTAACGTATGTCGCAGCTGAAGCGCGGCGTATCGCCTTTGAGATGCTCGATCAGCCGCCGCTGGTAGAGCGGCCGGTCGCTCGGATGCATGCGCTTGGTCCAGTCCTCGGGTTTCGAGAGGACGTCCGCAGTCAGTCCGAGCAGGATGCGCAGGCCGGGCGAATAGTAGACGCTGGCGGTTTCCAGGTTCCAGTCGTAGAGGCCGTAGTTCACGGACTCCATCGCGAGCGCATAGCGCTCTTCATTTGCCGTCTGCGGTCCCGCCGATGGATCGGCGCCCTGGCGATATGCGGCTGCAGCCTCGGCCTTGGCGGTCTCCAGTTCGCGGTCGCGCTGGCGTGTCTCGGTGACGTCGCTCATCGCTCCGACGATGCGGTAGGCTCTCCCGTCGGGATGGCGCGCGGCGACGCCATACTGGCGGCACCAGCGCCAGGTCCCGTCGGCGGCGCGATAGCGGAAATCGACCTCGAAGCGTGGCGTGTCGCCGCGAAAATGCGCGACGATCGCCTCGCGATAGGTCGGCAGATCGTCGGGATGGATGGCTTCGGTGATGTTGCCGGTGGTGTAGGCAGGGTCGTCCGGCTTCATGCCGAGCATGTCGCGCAGCGCCTGCGAGAAATAGACCTCGCCGCCCTCGAGATCGGCGTCGTAGACCGCATAGTTGATCGATTGCATCGCGAGCGCGTAGCGCTCTTCTATCCGGCCCGGATCGCCCGTGACGGGCTTCCGTTTAAGTGACGGCTTTTGCGACGAAATCGACATCTAACGCTCCGGCCGCCGTCATAGTGAGCAAGCCCTGTATCGTCGATGTGTCGCGCGGTGACGGTTTTGTATCACGTGTATCGTAGGTGCCGAGTTAGCCCCATCAATCAGGCACTTGCCGCGCTCGGGCCCACGCCGCATGACGCTACGTGAAGCGATACAAATGATACCAAGTGGTTCTGCGGGCGACATCGCAACAATACGTAGCGAGCGTACGGTCCTCCCATCGAAGGAATGCGGCAGACGCGACCCGCCGCCGGGATCGGGGATCCACCATGAAGACCATCGCTCTCTACGGCCTTCAGATGCTGGTTGGTCTCGTTGCTCTCGCGGCGGGCTACGCCAAGCTCACCGGAATGGGGTTCGTCGCCGAGCCGCTCGCGATGATCGGGCTGGGCAAGACGTTCCTGATTCTCGCCGGCACCGCCGAAGTGCTCGCCGGTCTTTGCCTGCTGTTTCCGCGCTCGGGCGTTGTCGGCGCGTTGCTGCTGGCGACCGTGATGGTCGGCACGATGGGCGCGAGCGTCGGCCACGCGATCAGCCGCTCCGGCGCCGAGCAGCCCGCAGCGTCGCAGACCTTCCGGACCGCCGTGCAAGGCGACGTGATGATCCGCTCGGTCGTCATCAGCAAGAGCCAGGGCTGGGACATCTAGCCTAAGCCCACGAAAAACAACGAATTTTGGAAAGCCGGAGGCTCGATCTCCGGTTTTTGCGTCCGGGCGGCTTTCCCTTGCTTCCCATCCCCTCCGCGGCTATATAGCCGCCCATCTCACACGCGGACCTTGGCTCAACGCCGTCCGGTGCTCCGGCCGATCCAGATCGATTCGGAGCTCACGGGTCCGCGGCGGAACAACCGGAGAAGACATATGGCGCTTCCTGACTACTCAATGCGCCAGCTTTTGGAAGCTGGCGTTCACTTCGGGCATCAGTCCCACCGCTGGAACCCGAAAATGTCGGAGTACATTTTCGGGGCTCGCAACAACATCCACATCCTCGATCTCGCGCAGACCGTGCCGATGATGCATCGCGCATTGCAGGCGGTAAGCGACACGGTCGCCAAGGGCGGCCGCATCCTGTTCGTCGGCACCAAGCGGCAGGCGCAGGACGCCATCGCCGACGCGGCGAAGCGCTCGGCGCAGTACTACGTCAACTCGCGCTGGCTGGGCGGGACGCTGACCAACTGGAAGACGATATCGGCCTCGATCAAGCGGCTGCGCCAGCTCGAGGAGATGCTCGGTTCCGGCGAGGCCGGCCGCTATACCAAGAAAGAGCGCCTCACGCTGACGCGCGAGAAGGACAAGCTCGAAAAGGCGCTCGGCGGCATCAAGGACATGGGCGGCTTGCCCGACCTTCTGTTCGTGATCGACACGAACAAGGAAGACATCGCCATCAAGGAGGCGCGCCGCCTCAACATTCCGGTGGCTGCGATCGTCGACACGAATTGCGATCCGGACGGCATCAACTTCGTGGTGCCGGGCAATGACGACGCGGGTCGCGCGATCACGCTCTACTGCGACCTGATCGCCAAGGCCGCGATCGACGGCATTTCGCGCTCGCAGCGTGATCTCGGCGTCGATACCGGCGCTGCCGCCGAGCCGGTGGTCGAGGAGCTTCCGGCCGAGACGGTACCGACCGGCTTCCAGCCGCTGCCGGGACCGCGCGGGGTTGCGGACGATCTGAAGAAGCTCCCGCACGTCTCGCCGACCGTCGAGAAGAAGCTCAACGACCTCGGCGTGTTCCATTATTCGCAACTTGCCGAGCTTGGCGCGGCCGATGCCGAGAAGATCGGCGAGGAAGTCGGCCTGCCGACCCGTGTGCAGAGCTGGATCGCGAAGTCGAAAGAGCTTGTCGCCGAGTAAGTGGCGTTCCTCTGATTGTCGTCGTTGCCGGAGTTCCCCCGGCAATCCAGTCACCCTTGCTGATGGATGTGCGGGTCCAAGTCTCGCGCATGACGAGCGCAAATGTAGGATTTGAGACATGGCAACGATCACCGCCTCGATGGTGAAGGACCTGCGCGAGACGACCGGCGCAGGCATGATGGATTGCAAGGCGGCGCTGACCGAAACCGGCGGCGACGTGCAGGCCGCAGTCGACTGGCTGCGCAAGAAGGGCCTGTCAAAGGCCGCCAAAAAGGCCGGCCGCGTCGCGGCTGAGGGCCTGATCGGGCAGATGGTTGCGCCGAAGAAGGGCGCGATGGTCGAGGTCAATTCCGAGACCGATTTCGTGGCGCGCAACGACCACTTCCAGGGCCTGGTGAAGATGATTGCCGACGTGGCGCTCAACGCCGGCAGCGAAGACGTCGAGGCGATCAAGGCCGGCAAAGCCGGCTCGATGACGGTTGCGGACGCGATCGCGTCGGCGATTGCCACCATCGGCGAGAACATCACGTTGCGCCGCGCCGCCTTCCTGTCGGTCGGGCAGGGCGTCGTCGCGAGCTACATGCACAACCAGGTGTCGGACGGCCTCGGCAAGATCGGGGTCCTGGTCGCGCTCGAGTCTCCCGGCAAGGTCGACGAGCTTGCCGGCATCGGCCGTCAGGTCGCGATGCATATCGCATCGGCGAATCCGCTCGCGATCGACGCCGCGGGCGTCGATCCCGCGGTGGTGAAGCGCGAGAAGGACATTCTGGCCGACAAGTTCCGTCAACAGGGCAAGCCCGAGGCGATGATCGAGAAGATCACCGAGTCGGGCCTGAAGACCTTCTACAAGGAGCAGACCCTGCTCGAGCAGCCCTTCATCTTCGACGACAAGAAGAGCGTCGCTCAGGCGCTGAAGGAAGCCGAAGGCAAGGTTGGCGGTCCGATCAAGGTCACGCGTTTCGCGCGTTTCGCGCTCGGCGAGGGCATTGAGAAGGCGACCTCCGACTTCGCCGCCGAAGTCGCCGCGGCCGGCGGGACCACCTGAACGGAGCGCGACGGCGCCGGAGACCGAAACGATGCCCGCCTATCGCCGCGTGATCGTGAAGGTGTCCGGCGAGGCGTTCTCCGGGCCGAATGATTTCGGAATCCACGCGCCGACCATCGAGGGCATCGTCAACGATCTGGTGGCGGCGCGCGCGCTCGGCATCACGATCGGCGTCGTGGTCGGAGGCGGCAACCTGATCCGCGGCGCCGAAGCCGCGCATGAATGGCTTGCACGGCCGACCGCCGACGCCATGGGCATGATGGGTACCGTGATGAACGCCCTGGTGCTCGAAGCCGCGATCGAGCGGGCAGGGGCGCCGGCGCGCACCATGTCGGCGCTCTCGATGCCGCAGGTATGCGAGACCTACGAGCGGCAGCGGGCGCTACGTCATCTCGAAGACAACCGCGTCGTGGTGTTCGCGGGGGGTACCGGAAATCCGTTCTTCACCACCGACACCACCGCCGTATTGCGCGCCGCCGAGATGCATTGCGATGCCGTCCTCAAGGCGACCAACGTCGACGGTGTCTACAGCGCCGACCCGAAGGAGGATCCCAAGGCGGAGCGCTTCGATCGCCTGACGCACGAGGATGCGATCCGCCGCGAGCTGAAGGTCATGGATGCCACCGCCTTCGCCCTTGCCCGGGAAAACCGTATGCCTATCATCGTGTTCTCGATCCGCGAGCCGGGTGCCATCGCGGCCGTGCTGAGCGGCAAGGGCCGCTCGACATTCGTCGGATGAACCGTCGTTCGGCGCTGCATCGGCATCGGCAGCGCGCCGTATCCGGGGGAAGCCATGGCTGCACCAACGCATAATCTCGACGACATCAAGCGCCGCATGCA
>DATEKY010000962.1:0-7714 GCA_035277225.1 Xanthobacteraceae bacterium | reverse complement strand
CGAGCAGGTGTTCTTTCCGTGGGCGATCACCGACGACAAACAGGTCGCGTGAGGAGAATCGTGATGGCGGACAAGCGCGCAACGATCATTCGCGGAGGGCGGCTCGTCGGGTCCGCCCCGCGCGCCGAGGCGGCCGACATTCTGATCAACGGCGACACCATCGCGGAGGTCGGCCCGCCGGGCCTCGCGGCCCCCGCCGACGCGATCGTCATCGATGCGCGCGACCGGCTGATCCATCCCGGACTGATCAACGCCCACATGCACGGCCACGGCAATCTCGCCAAGGGGATGGGCGACCGCTGGACGCTCGAGCTGCTGCTCGCCGCCGGGCCGTGGATCACCGGAGCGCGCACGCTCGAGGACAAGTATCTCTCGACCTACGTGGGCGCGATCGAGATGCTGCTGAAGGGCTGCACCGCCTGCTACGACCTCACCGTCGAGTTTCCGCTTCCGTCGGTCGAGGGAATGGACGCCTGCGGCCGCGCATACGCCGATGCCGGCATGCGCGCCGTGCTGGCGCCAATGGTCGCCGAGCTCAGTTTCTACGATGCGATCCCCGGCCTGCTCGATGCGCTGCCGCCGGCGCTACAGAAGGAGGTCGAACGGCTGCGCCTCGCGCCCGGCGACGCGACGCTCGCCGCGATGCGCGCCTCGATGCGGCGCTGGACATTCGACCGCGCATCGGTGCGTCCCGCGGTCGCGCCGACCATCCCGCACCATTGCTCCGACGACTTCATGCGCAAGTGCGCGGAGCTCGCGCGCGAGTTCGACGTCGGACTGCACAGCCATGTGCAGGAATCCAAGGTCCAGGCTATCGTCGGCATGAAGCGCTACGGCAAGACGCCGACCGCGCACTTGCACGACCTCGGCCTGCTCGGGCCGAACTTCACCGTCGGCCACGGCGTGTGGCTCGATTACGACGACATGCAGCGCCTCGGCGATCACGGCGCATCGGTCGCGCACAATCCCGGCAGCAACATGCGGCTCGGCAATGGCCTCGCCGACGTGCGCGGCATGCTGGAGCGCAAGATCAATGTCGGCATCGGCACCGACGGCGCCAACTGCTCCGACAATCTCAACATGTACGAGTCGATGCGGCTTGCCTCGATAGTCTCGAAGACGCAGGGGCCCGACACCGACCGCTGGCTCACCACCGGCGAAGTGTTCGCCGCCGCGACCGAAGGCAGCGCCCGCGCGCTCGGCTTTTCCGACAAGCTCGGCCGCATCGCGCCCGGCTACAAGGCCGACATCGTGTTGCTCGATCTGCACAACGTGAACTGGCTACCGTTCAACAACGCGGTCAATCAGCTGGTGCACACCGAGGACGGCTCGGCGGTTCATTCGGTGATGGTCGGCGGCCGCATGGTGGTCGAGAACCGGCGCGTCACCGGCGTCGACATGGCGGCGCTGGCGCGGCGCGTGGAGGAGACGCGCACCCGGCTCGAAGCTGCGACATTGCCGAACAAGCAGCTGTTCGAGAAGGTCGAGCACGTCGTCAACAGCTTCTGCCCCGGCCTTGCCAAGATGCCGTTTCACGTCGACCGCTTCGGCGGCAGGCATCACGGACATGATCACGCGGCCTACGTGAAGCGATGAGTGCGGCCTGATAACGGAACCCGCGCGCGGTTGCACCGTTGAACTCCGTTGCAACAATTGCCGGAGGCCGATGATGGCTCGCAAATACTCCAAGGGCGCCGCGAAGAAGGTGAAGCGCGCCATGCACAAGAAGAAGCGCGGCACGCTGAAAAGCGGGCGCAGTGGAAAGAAAGTGACCAGCCGCAAGCAGGCGATCGCGATCGGGCTGTCCGAGGCGCGCAAGGAAGGCAAGAAGGTGCCGAAGAAGAAGACCGGCAGGAAAAAGAAGAAGAGCTGATGGCGACGAAGCCAAAGAAGAAAGCGGCGCCGCGCACGGGCGTTCGCGGTAAGCCGAACCGCAAGCCGCAGCAGAGCAAGCGCGGCGCCGGCCACGGCATCGTGCGCGACGAGCGCGGCCAGGATCAGCCAAGGGATAGAGGGGCGACGTAGCTGCTTTCCTCATGCTGAGGAGCGCAGCGCAGTTGCGCGTCTCGAAGCATGGCCCGGAGTGAGGACAGTGCGTTTGGCCATCCTTCGAGACGCATCGCTTCGCGATGCTCCTCAGGATGAGGACCTGCTACGCCGCCGCGGCGCTCTCGCCGATCAGCCCGCGCATCGCCGTGATCGCATCCGCCACCGCGCGCTCGCGGATCGCATCGCGCCCGATTTCGCCATAGCGGCGCTCGAAATCACGCGCCGGCTCGCCGCGCCGCGCGACCGCGATGCACACCAGCCCGACCGGATTGCCGTCCTCGTCCGGCTCGGGGCCCGCCACGCCGGTGACCGCCGCCGCGATGTCGGCGCCGGAATGGCGCAACGCGCCTTCCGCCATCGTGCGCGCGACGGTGCCCGACACCGCGCCCTGCTCGCGCAGCACCGACCACGGCACGCCGAGCGCGCGCGACTTCTGCTCCTTGGTATAGGTGACGAAGCCGCCGTGAAAATGCTCCGCCGCGCCTTCCGCGTCGGACAGGATCTGGCACATCAGGCCGGCGGTGCAGGATTCCGCGGTGACGATGGTGAGGCCGGCGTGCTTCGCCGCATCGAGCAGCGCGTTTGCGCCCGCGAGGTTGGTCGCTGACATTGCCATTTCCTCCGTTGGCGCGATGCGCGAGTCCAACGGGCGCGCGGAGGCCTGGTTCCGCCCCGTGCGGCGGCACAGGGCAAACGCAGCATTTGTGTTGAAACGGCGGGTGTGTGTGAAGTGGTACAGCTGGGTGGGCTCGAACCACCGACCTCCGGTTCCACAGACCGGCGCTCTAACCAACTGAGCTACAGCTGCACAGGCTTGCTGCGAGCGGCGGGACCGTAAGAGCAACACCCTTGTTTGGCAAGCGCTTCTGCCCCGGCTCTTAGTCGCGTCGGCAGCGGCCGCCGTTCAAAGAAAAAAGCCCGGGCAACCGGCCCGGGCTACTGTACGCAACGCTACTTGGTTTGGCGCGGATCGCCTTAGGCGACCTTCTTCATCGCCTTCTCGACGCCGCTCTTGATCGGCTCGGCGGTCTCGGTCGCGACCTTCTGCGCCAGCGCGGCGAGCTCCTTGCCCTGCGCGGTCGCGGTCTCGAAGTGCGCGCGCGAATGCGCGGTGGTCAGCTCGACCAACTCGGACGGCGACTTCACGCCGAACAGCTTCTCGACGAAGTCGAAATACGTGTTGGTGTTGGTGCGTGCGACCTCGATCACCTTCAGGCCGTACTCGGTCGAGCCCTTGCTGGCGGTCGAGTAGACGGTCTCGAGCATCGCAGTGTTCTGCTCAGCAACCGACTTGATCTTCTCGTAGGCGTCCTTGGTCTGGGCGACGCCCTTCTCGGCGAACTCGCGGAACGCAGCCGGAATTTCCATCTTCGGCAGCTCGAACGACGGCATTTCGCCGAACTTCGGCATCTCGAACATCGGAATGACGGTCGCGGCTTTCGCCGGCTTCGGCTTCATGGTGGCTTCGGTCATGGGGTTTCTCCTGTTCAAACGGCGCGCGGCTGGCTCTCACCAGCAGCCGCAAAAAATGTCCCTCGATGGAGGTCTATATAGGTCAACTCATACTGCAACGCAATACAAAATTATTGCGTTGCACAAAAAATATAAGTGGCTGGGATAGCTTACGTTTTTGTCTTGGCGGCGTCCGTGGCGGCCTTCGTGGCGCTTGACCCAAGATCCTTCGCCTGCGCCGACATCGCCTTCATCTGCGACTGCAGGTACTCCTGCTGCAGCGCCATGACCTCCTGGATATCCTTGGCGCGCACAAGCTTTTGGGCGAATTCGAACGAATTCGCGATGTTCTCTTCGGCGAATCCCATCGCCTTCTGGCCCATCTCCTTGGCGTTCGACTGGGCCGCCTGGGTCTGCGCATCCGCCGTCGTTACGGCCTTTTGTGCTTGGGCCATGAAGCCGTCGACCGCCTTGCGCGCCTGCTCCAGGCTCTGCTCGGCAAGCTGGCGCATCTGGGTCGGAACCTCGAAGCTGTGGAACGGGTCATTGGCCATCGTTCTCTCCTGCCCAATTCGTGCTGTCCGGGTTCCCATCATGGCGGGAATCCCCTGTTTTGCAACGCATCGGGCCACAACAAGTGCCACGGAATTGATCGCCGAATTAACGTTATCCGCGAGTTACCGTGCGTATCGCCGCGCCCCGCGTGGACGGGGAACTGCCCGGGCCGTATTAAGGCTTTGTTTACGCTGCGATCGCGCTCCCGCGGTCGCAAACCGTGCCGACCATGAGCGCTGCCGACACCCTCATCGCTCTGTCCCGCGATCCGCGTTTTTCGCCTTACGCGACGAGCGCGGTGCCGGCATGGCTGTGGGCGCCCGCCGAGCAGCGCCTGCTGTGGGCCAACGCGAGCGGCGCCGCGCTGCTCGGGGCACCGACACCGGCCGCACTCGCCGAGCGGCGCTACGCGGGCGACGATCCGTTCGCGGTCGAGATTGCGCGCGTCGCCGCGACCTTGCCGCCGACCGGCGCGCCGCGGCTCGGGCAATTCCAGTTCGGCACGCACCAGCTCACCTGCACCTGCTCGCGCACCGCGCTGCCGGGCGACGCGAACGGCGTGCTCATCATCGGCTCCGAGCCGATGCGCCCGGCGCTGCCCTTGGCGGAACGCGCCGCGCGGCTGTTCTCACCCGGCAGCCAGGCGGTCGCGGTGTTTTCCGCCGACGGCAAGTTGCTCTACGCGACCGGCGACCTCGACAGCGAGACGACGCTCGCAACGCTCGGCGCGGACGCGCTGAAGGCCGACGCGATCGCCGCCGGTGCCGCGACCGGTCAGAGCGCGCTCGGCCAGCTCACGCTGACGAGGCTCGGCAGCGGCGGCACCACCGTGCTGGTCGCAACCTTGCCGAGCGAAGGGGCCGAACAACAGGAAGATGTAGCCGCGGATGCGCCACCCGCCGAGGCGCCGGAAAAATCCGAGCGTCCGTTGCGCTTCGTCTGGACCATGGATGCCGACGAGCGCTTCCACGTGACCGGCGAGGATTTCGCCGCCGCCATGGGCGCGCGCACCGCCGACGTTCTCGGCCGGCCGTGGAGCGAGATCGCAAGTGCGCTGTCACTCGATCCGGACGGGCGCATCGGCAAAGCGATTTCCTCGCGCGACACCTGGAGCGGCGTCACGCTCACATGGCCGTCCGACGTCACCGGCCAGCCCGTGACGATCGAGCTTTCGGGCTTGCCGATCTTCGATCGCGACCGCCAGTTCCTCGGCTACCGCGGCTTCGGCATCTGCCGCGATCTCGCGCGTTCGCGTGGCGAGGAGGCTCGCGGCGAAGCGCAGGCGCCAGCGCCCGCAGCGCCCGCTGCCGAACCGCCACCTCCGGAGGCGCCCGAACCGCGTCCGCTGCTCACCGTCGTGCCGGCCGCGAAAAACGTCGTGCCGTTTCGCGCGAGCGCTCAGCCTGACAAGCGCCCTGCCCTCACCCCCGTCGAGCATTCGGCCTTCCGCGAAATCGCAGAGACTTTGCGCTCCGCGCCGCCGGTCGCACCCGAGACCGTCGCGACAGAGAGTGCCGCGCCCGCGATTGCGGCGCCCGAGACCGCTGCACCAGAAAGCACGCCGGAGCCGCGCCAGCCTGCTCCGCTGCCGAGCGCCTTCGCGCGCAGCCACGCGGCGCCGCCGCAGGACGACACCGACCAGACCGCCATCCTGGAGCGGCTGCCGGTCGGCGTGCTGATCCACCGCGCTGACCAGCTGATCTACGCCAACCGCGCCTTCCTCGAATGGACCGGCTTCTCCGATCTGGCGGCGGTCGCCAACGCAGGCGGGCTCGAGCGGCTCGTGCCCGAGCCGGGCACCGGCGCGCTCGACCGCACCAACGGCACCGGCAAGACCTTCACCATCGCGACGCGCGCCGGCGACACGCTCACCTGCGAGGGCCGCCTCTACTCCGTACCGTGGAAGGGCGAGAACGCGCTGATGCTGGTGCTGATCCGCACCGCCGCCGACGAGCGGCACAAGGCCGCCGAGCTCGCCTGGCATGCGGCTGAAGCCGAGGCGCGCGAGCTCAAGTCCATCCTCGACACCGCGACCGACGGCGTGATCGTGGTCGACCGCGACGGGGCGGTGCTCGCGCTCAACCGCTCGGCCGAAGCGCTGTTCGGATACGAATATGCCGAGATGGTGCGCCGCCCGTTCACCGAGCTGTTCGCGCCGGAAAGCGAGCGCGCCGCGCGCGACTATCTCGACGGGCTGACGAAAAACGGCGTCGCCAGCGTGCTCAATGACGGGCGCGAGGTGATCGGCCGCGTGCGCCAGGGCGGGCTGATCCCGCTGTTCATGACCATGGGCCGCGTCGGCGATGGCGCGAACAAGTTCTGCGCCGTGCTGCGCGACATCACGCAGTGGAAGCGCGCCGAGGAGGACCTGCTCAACGCCAAGCGCACCGCCGAGCGCGCCTCGTCGGCGAAGTCGGATTTCCTCGCGAAAATCTCGCACGAGATCCGCACGCCGCTCAACGCCATCATCGGCTTCTCCGAGGTGATGATGGAGGAGCGCTTCGGCGCGATCGGCAACGAGCGCTACCGCGAGTACATGAAGGACATTCATGCCTCGGGCCAGCACCTCGTCTCGCTGATCAACGACCTGCTCGACCTCTCCAAGATCGAGGCCGGCAAGCTCGACCTGGTGTTCGCGAGCGTGAACCTGAACGAGCTGGTGCGCCAGTGCGTCGCGCTGATGCAGCCGCAGGCGAACCAGCAGCGCATCATCATCCGCTCCTCGCTGTCGCAGACCCTGCCGCCGGTGGTGGCCGATGCACGCTCGGTGCGCCAGATCGTGCTCAACCTCTTGTCCAACTCGATCAAGTTCACCGGCGCGGGCGGACAGGTGATCGTCTCGACCGCGCTGACCGACCGCGCCGAAGCGATCTTGCGCGTGCGCGACACCGGCGTCGGGATGACCGACAAAGAGATCGAGACCGCGATGGAGCCTTTCCGCCAGCTGCAGACCTCCACGCGCTACGGCTCTGGCGGCACGGGGCTCGGCTTGCCGCTGACCAAGGCGCTCGCCGAGGCGAACCGCGCGGCATTCTCGATCAAGAGCGCGCGCGACGCCGGGACCCTGGTGGAGATCACGTTTTCCGGAAGCCGGGTGCTGGCGGAGTAGCGCGGCGCGGGCTCTCCCGCCTAATTCCGCTGCGCCGAGACCATCGCCGGCATCGCCGATGCGGCGATCGCGGCCGCGAGGTTGCGCGCAAGGCAGTCATAGCCCCAGTCGTTCATGTGCAAGCCGTCTTCGATGCTGAAGGTTTCGAACGGAATGCCCTGCTTTTCTCGCCAGTCCTTCATCAGCGCGAAGCGGCGGAAGTTACCGACGCGCTCGCGGCGCGCCTCGGCGGCGATCAGATCGACCGTCGGCAGCGCGACCGGCTGGGCCAGCACCGCGGTGGTGTATTGCGGATCGACCAGCACCACGTCGGCGCGGGTCTGCTTCAGCCGCGCGATGCCCTCGCGGATCAGCGCCTGCTGTGTCGCCAGCTCGCGGTTGCGCATGATCGCGTTGCTGGCGACCTGCCACAGCACGAGATCGGGCTGCTCGGCGATCACATCGCGCTCGAATCGCGCCAGCATGTCGGTTTCCTCCTCACCGCCGACGCCGCGGTTGAGCACGCGCACGGCGATGCCGGAGAAGCGCTCGGCGAGCAGCGCTTCGAGG
>DATEKY010000961.1:0-3314 GCA_035277225.1 Xanthobacteraceae bacterium | reverse complement strand
CCGCCCGAGGTCGAGCGCCAGGCGCAGGTGATGAAGGCGAATGGGTTGACGACGGATTAGGTCTCTCACCGTCACCCTGAGGCGCCCGCCGAAGCGTTTGCGAAGGCGGGCCTCGAAGGGCGACGGGCACGATCGTGGCCGATCATCCTTCGAGGCTCGCCGCAAGGGCGGCTCGCACCTCAGGATGACGGCAGCTAAGATGCTGGAGTGCCGCGCCTCGTTTTCCTCCTCCTGACCATCTTGCTCGCGGGCGCAGCCGAGGCCGCGACCCTGCGCGAGCGGCTGACTCCCGACGTGCTTGCGGTGGTGATGCCGAATGACGGGCGGCTCGGGGCTGAGGAAGGATCGCCGCCTGCCATCCCGGTCTACAAGGGCAGCGAGATCGTCGCCTACCTGTTCTCGACGCTCGATGTGGTGCGCGCATCCGGCTATTCGAGCGTGCCGTTCGACGTGATCGCGGGCGTGGATCTGCAGGGCCGCATCACCGGCGCGAAGGCGATCTTCCACGCCGAGCCGTTCGTGGTGAATGATCCGGTCCGCCAGCCGCAGCTCGATACGTTCCTCGCGCGCGAGGCCGGCACCTCGATCCGCGGCGGCGTGGTTCCGGCGTTGACGCCGGACTTCGTCGCCGGCGCCACCGTGACGGCGCGCGCGATGCGCGGCGCGGTCGCGGATGCGGCACGGCTGGTGCTGCGCGCGCGCATTCCCGTGCCGCAGGTGAGCGAGCCGACGCTCAATCGCGAGCAGTACCGCCGCCAGACCTGGAGCGAACTGCTGGCCGAAGGCGCGGTGGCGCACCGGCGCATCACCGCGGGCGAGGTCGCGGCAGCGCTCGGCACCACGCCGGAAGGCGCGCCGGACAGTCTCTACGTCGATCTCTACGCCGCGCTGCTCACCCCCGCCGCGCTCGGCGGCAGCCTGATCGGCCTCAATCGCTACAACGAGTACATGCGGCGATTTCCGCCGGGCGCGCAGGTGATCGCGGTCGCGTCGTCGGGTCCGTACGACTTCCTCGGCGACGATTACGTCCGCACCGCGAAGGGCTATCGTTTCGACCGCATCCGCGTGATGCAAGAGGGGCGCAGCTACCACTTCGTCAACAGCGATTTCCTGCGGCTCGACACCCGCGCGCACGAGGGATTTCTGTCGCAGCAATACGCCGCGCTGTTTGCGCTGCCGCCGACCTTCGATCCGTTGAGGGACTGGCGGCTGGAATTGCTCGTTCGCGGCGCGGACGCAAGAGAAGTCGCATTCCCGCTGCCCTATCGCCTGCCGGCAAGCTACGTGCTGCTACCGGAAGCCAAGCCGGCGCCGCTCTGGGTCGAGGCCTGGCGTGACGCACGCTATGACATCGCGGTTCTCGTTGCGGCGCTGATCGTGCTGACCTTGATTTTCGTGTTTCAGGACCGGATCGCGCGCTCGCGCCTCGCCCACCGCGTCGTGCGCATCGGCTTTCTGCTGTTCGTGCTCGTCTGGCTCGGCTGGATAGCGGGCGGGCAGCTCTCGATCATCAACGTGATGCATTACGCCACGGCGCCGCTTTCCGCCGCCAACCTGCTCGAGCCGTTGATCGTGATCGTCGCAGCGTATACGGCAGTCTCCCTGCTGCTGATCGGGCGCGGCGTGTTCTGCGGCTGGCTCTGCCCGTTCGGCGCGCTGCAGGAATTGCTGGCGCAGGTTTCGCGTGCGCTGCGGCTGCCGCAATGGATGCCCGGCGCCGCGCTCGAGCGCCGCCTGCGCTGGGGCAAATATGCGGCGGCCGCCGCGCTCCTGGTCCTCGCTTTCGCCTCTATCGGCACGGCCGAAAGCGCGGCCGAGATCGAGCCGTTCAAGACCGCGATCACGGCGAAGTTTGCGCGCGCCTGGCCCTATGTCCTGTATGCGGGCGCGCTCCTCGCCGTCGGCCTGTTCACCGAGCGCGCCTATTGCCGTTTCTTGTGTCCGCTCGGCGGCGTGCTCGCCGCGCTCGACCGCTTCCATCTCATCGACCGGCTGCGCCGCCGCGCCGAATGCGGCAGCCCGTGCCACCTCTGCGAGGCGGCGTGCCCGGTGCGTGCGATCGAGAAATCCGGCAAGATCGTCACCGCCGAATGCTTCCAGTGCCTCGACTGCCAGGTCGAATATTTCGACGACCAGCGCTGCCCGCCGCTGGTCGCGGCGCGGCGGCTCGAGCGCAACGGCAAGGCGGTGGTGCATGCATAAGGTCACGCGCCGTCGTACCATCCGCATGGTGGCGGCCGCTGCCGGCCTGCCGCTGCTGATCGCGGGCGTGCGCGCCGCGCAGCCGAAGCCGCGTTTCTTTTCGTGGCAGGGAGAGGTGCTCGGCGCCGCGTCGGAACTGACGCTGTGGCATTCCGACGAAGCGCTGGCGCGGCGCGCGATCCTGAAAGCGCGGCATGAGATCGTGCGCTACGAAAGCATCTTCTCGCTCTATCGCGACAGCGAGGTCACGCGCCTCAACCGCGACGGCGTCGTTCGTCCGTCGCCCGAGCTGCTCGAAGTCATCGACGCCAGCCAGCGCCTCGGCGCGATCAGTGGCGGCGCATTCGACATCACGGTGCAGCCGCTCTGGCGCGTCTATGAGCAGCATTTCTGGTCGCGCAGCGATGTTGCGCCGGACATCCGCGCGCGAGCGCTCGACGTCGCGCGCACTCGGGTTGATTTCCGCCGCGTGCGGGGCGGCGCGACGCGCGTCGAACTGCCACCCGGCATGGCGGTCACGCTCAACGGCATCGCGCAAGGCTACATCACCGACCGCATCGCCGATCTGCTGCGAAACGAGGGCTTCGAACATGCCGTGGTCGATCTCGGCGAGTGGCGCGCGCTCGGGGACCATCCCGAAGGTCGCCCGTGGCGCGCCGCGACGCGCGGCGGCGACATTGAATTGAACGACAACGCGCTCGCGGTCTCGTCCGGGTCGGGCACGACTTTCGAGCCGAGCGGACAATTCCATCACATCTTCGATCCGGCGACCGGCGCGAGCGCGGCGCGGCTTGCCGAAGTCGCCGTCGTCGCACCCCGCGCAATGATCGCCGACGCGCTGGCGACGGCGATCTGCGTCGTCGGCGAGGAGCGGGCGGGAGATTTGCTCGCGGCCTATCCGGGCACGCGCGCGATTGTCACAAACCCCGCGCCCTCATCCTGAGCGATCACCCGACCTTGCGCACCCAGCCTTCGGTGTCGGCGATCTCGCCGCGCTGGATGCCGACGAGCTTGGCCCGCAACGCGGCCGTGATCGGGCCGCCCGCGCCGTCGCCGATCACGATGTCGCCGCTCGTGCTCTTGATCTTGCCGATCGCCGAGATGACCGCGGC
>DATEKY010000960.1:0-2716 GCA_035277225.1 Xanthobacteraceae bacterium | reverse complement strand
GCCGAGGTCGAGTCGGCGCTGGTGGCGCACGAGAAAGTGTCGGAGGCCGCGGTGGTCGGCTATCCGCACGACATCAAGGGCCAGGGCATCTACGCCTATGTGACCTTGATGGCGGGCCAGGCCCCGAGCGAGGAACTGCGCAAGGAGCTGGTCGTGTGGGTGCGCAAGGAGATCGGCCCGATCGCGGCGCCCGATCTCATCCAGTTCGCCCCCGGCCTGCCGAAGACGCGCTCGGGCAAGATCATGCGCCGCATCCTGCGCAAGATAGCCGAGGACGAGTACGGCAATCTCGGCGACACCTCGACCTTGGCCGATCCGGCCGTGGTGGATGACCTGGTGAACAACAGGCAGAACAAGCGCAGCAAGAGTGCGTGAGGCGCGGCTCTCGCCGAACGCGCGCAAAAGGCTTATATTTGTCCGATGAACGTGCTCACGAAGCCACGGCTCAATGTGGACGAGTTTCTCGACTGGGCGGTAGGGCGGCCCGGCCGGTATGAGTTGTTCCGCGGCGAGGTTATCAGCATGTCGCCGGAGACAGCCGGGCACGCAGAGATCAAGGCCTTGGTTTATGCGGCGCTGCGATCGAGTATTCGCCAACGGCACTTGCCTTGCCACGTGCTCCCGGATGGGGTGGTGGTGCGTATCGACAATGAAACCGCCTACGAACCAGATGCTCAGGTCTATTGCGGCGAAAAGCTAAAGGGGACTGCACTCGAAGTTCCGAACCCCATCATCATCGTCGAGGTTCTTTCGACCTCGACGCGCCGTGTGGATCTGTCGCAAAAGCTCACTGGCTATTTCAAGCTACCGAGCGTTGCGCACTATCTCATCGTCGATCCGGCACAGCCAATGATTCTCCATCATTCGCGCGGTGCAGATGCCGTTGTAATGCGCGTCTTCACCGAAGGCCGCATCGCGCTCGATCCGCCCGGCCTCGACATCGATCTCGCGGATATCTACGACGGCGCGTAACTAATCGGACCACGTGTGTAGCTGATAGCAGCAGCCGAGCGCGCCGCAGCCGCCGGTTGCGAAGCCGCGAGCGGCGCACCGGCGGCAGCCATGAAAAGACGGCGCGAGAGCCTCGGCATCAACCTATGTTAGCGCCAAGCGCGCGGGTTTGCGCGCTTCTTCGGATGCCGTATAGCGTTCAACCCCCACCTGGGCTCGCCCCAATCGCCAATGCCCGATCGTTCTCTCGTCCACGACAAAATCGCCGCGCTGCTGACCGAAGCCGGACTGAACACGATCCTCGACGGAATCGGTGACGGCTTTTACGCGGTCGACCGCGACTGGCGCCTCATCCTGTTCAACCGCGAGGCCGAGCGGCATTTCCGTCGCCCGGGCGAGGACGTGCTGGGGCACAAGCTCTGGGATCTCTTCCCGAGCGCGCGCGAAACGGCGCTGGGAAAGCTGTTCACCAAGACCATGGAAAGCCGCGAGACGGTCCACTCCGAGACCGAGTCGGTCATCTTCGGCGGCCGCTGGCTGTCCTACCGGCTGTTTCCGCTCGGTGACGGCATGGGCGTCGTGTTCCGCGACATGACCGACCGCAGGCGCGCCGAGGAGCAGCGCGACCTGCTGATCAAGGAGCTGGAGCACCGCGTCAAGAACACGCTCACCACCGTGCAGTCGATCGCATCGCAAAGCTTTCGCGCGGCCGGCATCGGGCCTGAAGCGCTGCGCGCCTTCGACGCGCGGCTGATCGCGCTCGGCAACGTGCACGGCGTGCTGACCAAGCAGAGCTGGGACGCAGCCGACCTTAGCGACGTGGTCTGGGCCGCGCTACGTCCGCACGGCGCGCCGGACCGCGACCGCTTCACCGTCGAGGGGCCGAACGTTCCGGTCGGCCCGAAATGCGCGGTCGCGTTCTCGATGGCGGTGCACGAGCTCGCCACCAATGCGATCAAGTACGGCGCGTTGTCGGCCGATGGCGGCCACGTGGACGTCGCCTGGAGCGCGACGGGCGATCGCCTCCACTGGCAATGGCGCGAGCGTGGCGGCCCGCCGGTCGCGGCGCCGGAGCGCACCGGCTTCGGCTCGCGCATGATCGAGCGTGCGCTCGCGCTGCAGCTGTCGGGCAAGGTGGCGATCGACTACCGGCCGGAGGGTGTCGTCTGCACCATCGATGCGCCGCTTGCCGCAATGCGGGATCATATCGAGTAGACGCGCGAGTTTGTGATCGCGCGGCGGGGCCGCCCTCGGATATCGTGCCAGAAACGAACTCCGGGGGAGACACATGCTCAAGACAATGCGGAGCCTTGCGCTCGCCGCCGCGCTCGCTGCCACGCCCGCGCTGGCACACTCACCCAACCAGCCGCCGCATCAGTTGCACAAGATCGGCGATCTGCAGCTCGAATCCGGCGAGACCATCAAGGACTTCGCAATCTCGTACGTCACGCACGGCAAGCTGAACGAAAAGAAGTCGAACGCCATCCTGATGGTCACAGCGATCAGCGGCAACCATCATCGCCTCGATTTCCTGATCGGTCCCGGCAAGGCGCTCGATACCGACAAGTACTTCATCATCTGCACCGACGCGATCGGCAACGGCCTTTCGACATCGCCGTCGAACTCGGCGGCGCAGCCGCGCATGAAATTTCCCAAGTTCCTGATCCGCGACATGGTGACGTCGCAAAAGAAGCTGATGGAGCATCTCGGCATCGGCCACGTCGTTGCCGTGATCGGCCCCTCGATGGGCGGCATGCAGGTGCTC
>DATEKY010000959.1:0-6343 GCA_035277225.1 Xanthobacteraceae bacterium | reverse complement strand
GCGCCCGAGGTGCTGCGCCGCATCGTGGTGAGCGATGGATTGAAGGCGAAGCAGATGAACAAGGCGCTCACCGACCTGTCGGAAGAGGGCGTGGTGCAGATCTTCCGTCCGCGCGATGGAAGCTGGCCGATCCTCGGCGCGGTCGGGACGCTGCAGTTCGAGGTGCTGGCCTCGCGGCTCGCGGCCGAGTACGGCGTCGAGGCGAAGCTGGAGGCGGCGCCTTACGAGACCGCGCGCTGGGTCACGAGCGAGAAGCCGGAGGTGCTGAAGCGCTTCTGCGAGCAGAACCGATCGGCGATCGCCGACGACAACGCCGGCGCGCCGGTGTTCCTCGCGCGCAGCGCCTGGGTGCTGAAGCGCGAGACCGACGACTGGCCCGACATCAAGTTCGTCAACGTGATGGAGCGGAATTGACGCGTCCTGTTCTTAACAGGAAAATACAGGATTTGCGTCCTGCGCGTTGCGGAATTATTCAGTTCTACCAAAGCCTTGTGACTGAAAGTGCAACTCCTTTCTGCAAAAGCTGGCGCGGAACATGCGAATTGCGGGACAAATCTCGCATGTGCTGTCGAGTCGGAGTCTTGCAAGTCCTGATTCACAAGCCAAGGGGAAACGGGTGTCATCCCGGACGGCCCGCAGGGCCGATCCGGGACCCATCTCTCGCGGATCGCGGAGCGCGCCGGGGTACGTGGGGGTCCCGACTCTCCTCCGGCTCAAGGCCGGGGTCGGCCGGGGCGACAACCGTATGTCCGGAATGACGGCTGCTACAGCAAATACTGCTCCGTGATCATCGCGCCGAGCTTGTTGTTGTCGGCGATGAACGCGCCGATGAACTCGTGCAGGCCGGTGCGGAAGATCTCGTCCATCCGGCTGTTCACCATGCGGGTGCGGATGCTGCGCGCGTGGCGCTGCGCCGGACCCTGACGCCCATAGGCGCGCGCGATGTTGTCCATGTGCTCGACCAGGTGCGCGTAGCAACTCGCCAGCGAGCGCGGCATCTGGTCGTTGAGGATCAACAGGTCGGCGATCAGCCAGGGCTTGAGGCTCTCGCGGTAGACCCAGTGATAGGCGGTCAGCGCCGAGACCGAGCGCAGGATCGCGGCCCACTGGAAATAGTCGAGCGGGCCGCCGACGTGCTCCTGCGGCGGCAGCAGCAGGTGATACTTCACGTCGAGGATGCGCGCGGTGTTGTCGGCGCGCTCCATGAACACGCCGAGGCGCGAGAACCAGTAGGCGTCGTTGCGCAGCATGGTGCGGTAGGCCGAGCCGTCGAAGCGCAACGACGACTCCTGCACCCAGCGCAGGAATTGCGCGAACTGCTCGCGCGAGACCGCACCGCTGCCGAATTTCTGCAGCTCCAGCCACGTGCCGTTGATCGCGTCCCACATCTCCATGGTAAGCGCGGTGCGCACCGAGCGTGCGTTGGCGCGCGCGACCTCGAAGCAGGAGCGGATCGAGGAGGGATTGTCGGGCGAGAAGGCGAGGAAATCCGTGACGCTCTGTTCGTTCGCCTCCTGGTGCGCGGCGAAGAAGGCGGTTGCGCAGCCCGCAGTGGAGACGGCGGATTCCCATTCATTGGTGGCAGCGCTACCCGTGGTCGGGACGGCACTGAGGCGCTGCGTCGCCTCGAGGATACGCGCGAGGTACTCGGCGCGCTCCACGTAGCGCGCCAGCCAGTACATGTTGTCGGCGGTGCGCGACAGCATGCTCAATGCCCGTCATTCCGGCCGAGGGCGCAGCCCGAGGGCCGGAATCCATAATCCCGATTCGTGGTTATGGATTCCGGGCTCGCCGCTTCGCGGCGCCCCGGTATGACGAGGAGAAATCGCGGCGCGCTCATGTATCCAGCACCCAGGTGTCTTTCGTGCCGCCGCCCTGGCTCGAATTGACGACGAGCGAGCCGGCCTTCAGCGCAACGCGGGTCAGCCCGCCGGGTACGATGCGGATCCTGTCCCTGCCGGTGAGCACGAACGGGCGCAGGTCGACGTGGCGCGGCGCGAGGCCTTCGTCCACCAAAGTCGGCACGGTGGAGAGCGCGAGGGTCGGCTGCGCGATGAAGCCGCGCGGATCGCGCTTGAGCTTTTCGCGGAACGCCTCGAGCGTCATCTTGTCGGCCTTCGGGCCGATCAGCATGCCGTAGCCGCCCGAGCCGTGCACCTCCTTCACCACCAGCTCGCTCAGATTGTCGAGCACATAGGACAGGTGCTCGGCCTCGCGGCAGCGCCAGGTCGGCACGTTCTTCAGGATCGGTTCTTCGCCGAGATAGAAGCGCACGATCTCCGGCATGTAGCTGTAGACCGCCTTGTCGTCGGCGACGCCGGTGCCGACCGCGTTGGCGAGCGTGACGTTGCCGGCGATGTAGGCCGACATCAGCCCCGGCACGCCGAGCGCCGAGTCCGGGCGGAACGAGAGCGGGTCGAGGAAGTCGTCGTCGATGCGGCGGTAGATCACGTCGACGCGCTTCAAGCCTTCGGTCGTGCGCATGTACACGACCTCGCCCTTCACGATCAGGTCGCGCCCCTCGACCAGCTCGATGCCGAGCTTGTCGGCCAGGAACGAATGCTCGTAGTAGGCCGAGTTGTAGATGCCGGGGGTGAGCAGCACGACCACCGGCTCGGCCGCGGCAGTCACCGGCGCGACCGACTTCAGGGTGGCGAGCAGCTCATCCGGATAGTTCTCGACCGGCGCCACGCGATGGCGCGCGAACAGGTCGGGGAAGAGCCGCATCATGATCTCGCGGTTCTCCAGCATGTAGGAGACGCCGGAGGGGGTGCGCGCGTTATCTTCCAGCACGTAGAAGGTGTCGGCATCGACCCGCACGATGTCGATGCCGGCGATGAACACGTAGATGTCGTGCGGCACACTCTGCCCGTTCATCTCGGGGCGGAACACCGGGTTCTGGAACACGAGGTCTTCCGGCACCACGCCGGCCTGCAGACACTCGCGCTTGGAGTAGATGTCCTTGATGTAGAGGTTGATCGCCCTGGTGCGCTGCTCGAGGCCGCGCTTGACGGTGTCCCATTCGTCGGCCGCGAGCACGCGCGGGATCACGTCGAACGGGATCAGCCGTTCGGTCGAGTCGGCGTCGCCGTAGACCGCGAAGGTGATCCCGATCCGGCGGAACAAGAGCTCCGCCTCGCGCCGCCGCGTCTGCAGCAGGTCGGAAGGGATCTGGCCGAGCCAGCTCGCCAGCTCCTGGTAGGCCGGCCGGGTCGCCCCCTCCGTGCCGTTCATCTCGTCGAACGCAACCGCCATCGACGCCTTCCCCCGGGCGGGCATGGGCCCGTCCGCCGGATGCTAACTGCAAGCCGCGCGCCAATGAAAGGGACGCGCGGACGCGGGGCCGGTCCCGTCCCCCGGCGGATTGTGCACATTTATTGGGCGGGAGGTGGCCCCCGCCCGGGCATCGGTGCGAGCCGGCCGGGGGATTTCGGCGTTGTCCACTGGGTTTCCGGCGACTGCAACAATTGAGATCATTCGTGAAGCAATCCGGAAACTTTATTTCTCGCCGCTGTGGCACAATTTGCCGGCTCGGCGTTGTCTTCAAAGCGCGCCGCATCCGCGCGCGCGCCGCTGATCGAAACCGAGCGGGGTGACGTGATGGCCAGTCGATTTTCCAACAAGGACCGGGCGCCGATCGCACTGATCGTCGAGGACGACACTGATCTGCGCGAGCTTGGCGCCGCGGTGCTGGAGGAGACCGACCTGCGGGTGGTCGAGTGCGTGGATGCCGAGGAGGCAATGGCCATCATGGCGCGCGAGGGCGAAAACGTCGCGCTGGTGTTTGCCGATGTCCGCCTCCCCGGGGTGCTCGACGGCGTCGATCTCGCGCGGCGCGTGAAAGCGCTGTGGCCGCACGTCTCGATGGTGGTCACCTCGGGTTTCGGCGCGCGGCGGCCGGAGAAGCTGCCCGACACGGTCGCCTATATGCCCAAGCCCTGGCTCGCGCTCGATGTGCTGATGCAGGCCGAGAAGGCCGCCGACTGGATGCAGCGCGCGCAGCGGGTCTGACCGCGATCAGCCCGGTTTTGGCGCGCGCGCCAGTGCGGCCTCGGTCTCGGCAATAAGGTCGCGCATGATCTGCGCGACGGGCAGGACCGCCTTGATGCCGCCCGCGGTCTGCCCTGCCGTCAGCAAAGTCTCGTGCCGCCGGCCGGCCTTCGCGAGCGCGCCGATGTGTGCCCAGAGGCGGGGGCCTTCACGGCGCGCCTCCTCGCGCTTGGCGCTCCATTCGTCCATGAATGGCGTGTGCAGCGAGCGCAGCACGGTGCCGTAGCCGCCGGTACCCGGCAACGGCGTGATATCGTTGAGGACATCCATCTTCACGGCGTCCTCCGATCGGGCTCCCGCGATCGCCCGCTTCCATTCGATGTCGATGGGCGCCTCCTCGGAGGCGAGGAAGCGGGTCCCGAGATTGACGCCGACCGCGCCGAGGACCAGCGCCGCCGCGATCCCGCGTCCATCATAGATGCCGCCGGCCGCCACCACCGGGATGGGCGAGACGGAATCGACGACCTGCGGGACGAGCGCCATGGTGCTGATCGTGCCACCGTAACCGCCGGCCTCGCCGCCCTGCGCGATGATCACGTCGGCACCGCGCTCCGCCGCCTGAACGGCCTGCGCGACCGTGGTGATCTGCACCATCACTTTCGCGCCGGCGTCGTGGGCCTGTTGCACGAGGTCACCGGGGTCGCCGAGTGCGAAGGAAATGACCGCCGGGCGCGCCGCCAGGGTGTAGCAGAATGCGTCGCGGTCCAAGGTCGGCGGAATGTGGTTCACGGCGAAGTTGCGGTTGGTCAGTTCCCGCACCACGTCGATGTCGCGCGTGACTGCGGCAGTCGAACGGAACAGCGACCCGATGCTGCCGAGTCCTCCCTGGTTGGAGACGGCGGCGGCGAACTCGCCGGACGTCGCAGTGCCGCCCATCCCGGCCAAAATGATCGGCACGTCGATCCCGAGCACGTCACACAAATCGGTCTTCAGCATCGTTCCTCTCCTGAAGATGCAGGCACCAAGGCAAGCGGCTCTAGATGACGATCACGTCCGCGTCGGGCGTCGCCGCATAGAGCCGCGCGACGTCCGCTGAGCGGCGCTCCAGCGCGAGGCGCTGGTTGATGTAGCCCTTGTCGGTGATTTCATTCGCGTCGATCGACGGCGCATCGGGCAGCAGGATCACGCGCGCGATGCGCTCCGACGAGCCGGAATGCGCGGCGTTCCAGTCGCTGAGCGCGCGGCGCACGTGCTCGCGCACCGTCGGATTTTTTGCGAGCTCGGGCAGGGCGGTCGGCGCGCCGTCCCCGATCAGTTTCTGGCAGCCGGCGGCATTGAGCCAGCACAGCAGCGCGACGAATGCGCGGTCGGCGCCGGCGACGATCGCGTCCTGCAGCACCGGCGAGCAGGCCGCGAGCACACCGACCCGCAAGCCGCCGACGTGCACCCAGGTCCCGGTGGTCAGCTTGAAGTCTTCAGCCAGGCGGCCGTCGAAAATCATGCCGCGGGCGCAATCGTTCGCGTCGGCAAGCCGCACCGCATCGCCCGGCTTGTAGAAGCCTTCCTCATCGAACGCCTCGGCGGTCAGGTCCGGCCGCTTCCAGTAGCCCGGCATGATGTTCGGTCCGCGCACGCGGATCTCGAGCTTGTCGCCGCTCGGCACCAGCTTCATCTCGCAGCCGGGCGCGGGCAGGCCGATATTGCCGGCGCGGTCGAGCAGATAATGCGCCGCGGTCGCGAGCGGCGCGGTCTCGGTCGTGCCCCAGGAGGTCGACATCGGCACGCGATGGCCGGTGGTGCGCACCGAGACGGCCTCGAGCCGCTCCCACAGATCCTGCGGCAGCGCGGCGCCGGCATAGAAGATCAGCCGCAGCTTCGCGAAGAAGGAGCGCGCGAGCGCCTCGTCGCGCTCGAGATGCGGCAGCAGCGAGGCGTAGCCGGCCGGCACGTTGAAATAGACCGTCGGCGAAATCTCGGTGAGGTTGCGCACGGTCTCGCCGACCATCGCGGGCAGCGGACGGCCGCCGTCGATGACGAGCGTGCCGGCGTGACGCAGCACCATGGTGAAGTTGTGATTGCCGCCGAAGGTGTGATTCCACGGCAGCCAGTCGACGAAGGTCAGCGGCTGCTCGGAGAGGAACGGCCACATCTGCAGCGCCTGCTGCTGGTTCGCGGTCAGCATGCCGTGGGTGTTGACGACGCCCTTGGGCAGGCCGGTCGAGCCCGAGGTGAACAGGATTTTCGCGATCGTGTCGGCGCCGCTTGCGGCGGCTGCCTTGTCGACCGCGGAGCCCGCCTGCGTGCGTGCGAGATCGGAAAACGGCGTGGCGCCGAGATTGGCGCCGTCGCGGCT
>DATEKY010000958.1:0-2379 GCA_035277225.1 Xanthobacteraceae bacterium | reverse complement strand
TCATGAAGAGGTAGCGCGGATCCGGGGTGATTGCGAAGGGCTTCTCGCCCAGGCCGAAAAAGCTCGTGTACATGCCGGCTGATGCAGCGGAAACGGGGAAAAGATGATGCTCGCCGCGGTCGGGTCTTGCAACGCGCAGAGGCCGCGGAAGGGTTATGTCGCGGGCGGATTCACTTCAATAGTGACCGTGGCCGCCTTGGCAACGGGATGCCGGAGCCGATACCCTGCCCGTCCCCTGTAGATGGGAAATTGCGCGCGACCGTGAAGGCACTTTCATTTCATCAGCTCACCAAGACCTATAAGAACGGCGTCCAGGCCCTGAAGGGCATCGACCTGACGGTCGAAGAGGGCGATTTCTTCGCGCTGCTGGGGCCGAACGGCGCCGGCAAGACCACCGCGATCGGCATCGTCACCTCGCTGGTCAACAAGACCGGCGGCAAGGTGGAGGTGTTCGGCCACGACATCGACCGGGAGCTGGCCATCGCCAAGTCCTGCATCGGGCTCGTGCCGCAGGAAATCAATTTCAACCAGTTCGAGACGGTCAGCACCATCCTGGTCAACCAGGCCGGGTTTTACGGCATCCCGCGCAAGGTCGCGCACGACCGGCTGGAGAAGTATCTCGGCGCGCTGCAGCTCTGGGAGAAGCGCAACGCCGTGTCGCGCACGCTGTCCGGCGGCATGAAGCGCCGCCTGATGATCGCGCGCGCGCTGATGCACGAGCCGCGGCTGCTGATCCTCGACGAGCCGACCGCCGGCGTCGACATCGAAGTGCGCCGGACCATGTGGACGTTCATGCGCGACATCAACATCGCCGGCACGACCATCATCCTCACCACGCACTATCTCGAAGAGGCCGAGAGCCTGTGCCGCCACGTCGCGATCATCGACAAGGGCCGCATCATCGAGAACGACCGCATGAGCAGCGTGCTGCGCAAACTGCAGACCGAGGTGTTCGTGCTCAATCTGCGCAACCCGATCGCGGCGACGCCGGTATTGCCGGGCTATCGCCTGGCCGTGCCCGACGATCACACGCTCGAGATCGAAGTGTCGAAGGAGCAGAACCTGAACGACATCTTCTCGCGTCTCACTGCGGCCGGCATCGAAGTGCTGTCGATGCGCAACAAGGCCAACCGCCTGGAAGAGCTGTTCATGCGGCTGGTCGAGCAGCATCCCGCCCCGGGCGCGAGCAAGTCCGCATCATGACCTCACCCCAGACACTCGAGCGATCGGCCGAAACGCGCGCCCACGACGACGAAGCGGCGCTCGCGCGCACCAACGCGGTCGGCTTCAGCACGATCGTCATCCGCGAGTTCAACCGCATCATCCGCATCTGGGGCCAGACGATCGTCCCGCCCGCGATCACGGCGACGCTGTACTTCGTGATCTTCGGCAGCCTGATCGGCCGGCGCATCGGCGACATGGGCGGCTACACGTACATCCAGTACATCGCGCCGGGCCTGATCATGATGTCGGTCATCACGAACTCGTACGGCAACGTCGTCTCGTCGTTCTTTGGCGCGAAGTTCGGCAAGCACATCGAGGAGCTGCTGGTGTCGCCGCTGCCGAGCTGGCTGATCGTCACCGGCTACATGATGGGCGGTATCATGCGCGGCCTGATCGTCGGCGCGGTGGTCACGACGATCACGCTGATCTTCACGCATCTGCAGATGCACAACGTGCTGATCGTGATGTCGGCGGTGCTGCTGAGCTCGATCGTGTTCGCACTGGCCGGCATGATCAACGCGGTGTTCGCCAAGAACTTCGACCAGATCTCGTTCATCCCGACGTTCGTGCTGACGCCGCTCACCTATCTCGGCGGCGTGTTCTACACGATCAAGCTGTTGCCGGAGTGGGCGCAGGGCGTGTCGCACGCCAACCCGATCCTCTACATGGTGAATGCGTTCCGCTACGGATTCCTCGGCGTCTCCGACGTGGACATCCGGCTGGCGTACACGATGATGATTGGAGCTGCAGTCGTGCTGTTCACGAGCTGCGTGTGGCTGCTGAAACGGGGCGTGGGAACCCGAGAATAAGAGTCAGGCTTCAGCCTGACTGCTCCTCTTCGTCTTCGGCCCCAGGCTCCTGCATCAGCTTTTCCCAGTCTTCGATGATCTCGCGCGCGATCTCCACATCCTCATCCGCCACCGCCACGCCGACGAGATTGCCCAGCGGCAGTTCGCCCGCGCCGCTCTGCAGATACTCGCCCTGCACGAGCGCAGGCACGCCCGCCTGCTCGAGGACGTGCATGACCATGTGAGCCTGGATGTGGTTTGCTGCCTGGAAGACCCGTCGCATGCCGCTAGGGTAGCTCAGTCGTACCCATCAGGTAGCGATCGCATTCGCGCGCGGCGCCGCGGCCCTCGTTGATCGCCCACACGA
>DATEKY010000957.1:0-7220 GCA_035277225.1 Xanthobacteraceae bacterium | reverse complement strand
CCATTCGGATGTCGGCGCGAGGCGCGGATAGATGTCCGCCGCGCCCTCGGCGAGGCGGCAGAACTTCAGCGCGGACCCGCACACCATCGTCGTCACCGGCGCGAAGCGTTGCAGGAACTCCGCGCTCGCGGCCTCGTAGTGCGACCGGCTGATCGTCGCGACGCGCTGCGCCGGCCAGGCGCGGGTGCGGATTGCGCCGCGATCCAGAATGTCGCCTGAACCGGAGAGGCGCAGCCGTTCGGCCGTTCCGGCCGCCCCGCGCCACAGCACACCGAGCGCCGGCGCGGCGATCACGCCGATCGCCGGAACGCCGCCGCGCACCAGCGCGATGTTGACAGTGTATTCGTCGCGGCCGCCCAGGAACTCGGTCGTCCCGTCGAGCGGATCGACCAGCACGTAGTCTCCCGCGTGCGCGTCGCGGGCGGATTCCTCCGACACGATCGGCATGCCTAGCGCCGCGAGCCCCGGCAGGATTGCGGCTTCCGCCGCCTCGTCGGCCGCCGTCACCATCGACCGGTCGGCCTTCTGGCGCGAAGCGACCTTCCGGCAGTCGAACTGCAGGATTGCGGCGGCGGCGTGGACCGCAAGGGCCGTGAACAGGGCCGCGATTTCGGTGTAGTCTGCCGCCACGCTAGTGTCCCGATTCCGAAGTTCGCATCATCCTGCGGCACCCTCTTTGCGAACTTCGGAATCGAAGGACACTAGCAACTGATTGACCTAGTGTGGCTTTGGTTCAGAAGTCCGCATGACGGACTCGCGGCGAGAATGATGCGGACTTCTGAACCGCCACACTAGCTACATCCGTTCGACGGTTTCGGGCTTGCCTTGCTTCTCGCTCTCGCTCACGCGGGCCGCGGCCTGGCGCAGCTTCGGCAGGATGTCGTCCGGCCGGTCCGCGACGAGCAGCGCCACCGCGAGATCGGCGCGGATGAACTCGAGCCGGCGCATGTGGTCGAGCAGGGCGCAGAGCGGGTCCCAGAACTGCTTGATGTTGAGGATCAGGATCGGCTTCTTGTGGCGGCCGAGCTGTGCCCAGGTGAGCTGCTCGACCAGCTCTTCCAGCGTGCCGATGCCGCCGGGCAGCGCCACGAAGGCGTCGGCGCGGTCGAACATGGTTTGCTTGCGCACGTGCATGTCGGGCGTGACGATGATCTCCTGCGCGCGCCGCAGGGTCTGTTCGCGGTTCTGCAGGAACTCGGGGATGATACCGGTGACGTGGCCGCCGTGGTCGAGCACCGACGTCGCGACCGCGCCCATCAGCCCGTGCGAGCCGCCGCCATAGACCAGGCCGACTTTGTCTCGCGCCATGAACTCGCCGAAGCGGCGCGCCGCCTCGATGAAGGCCGGATCGGTGCCGGGCCCGGAACCGCAATAGACGCAAACCGTTCGAATCGTGCTCATGGGTTCGATGTGCCCCCCGTTTCCGGAGGCGTCAAGGCGCGATGTTTCGGGGGTTTTTCGGGCTGGCCGAGGCCAAAAATGTCGTGGAACTGGTGATTTCGGGCGATTTTCTCTTGCAATGGAGTAATCGCTGCTAGACTGGGCTGCGGCGCGTGGCGACGAGGATTTGATGCGACAGACGGGTGTTACGCTTGCGGCCGCGGTCGCGGCAACGGTGTCGGTCGTCGCGCTCGTCGGCTCGGTCTATTGGGTCTATCAGGATCAGCCGGCCGTCTCGGCCGCGGCCCCGGCGCCCTCAGTGGTGACGGCGGCGCCTCCCGCGGCGGAGCAGCCCAGCGCGGCCAAGCCGATCCCGCCCTCCAATTCCAGCACGCCATCGGCGGCCGAGCCGGCCCGCGAGACGCCAAAGGTCGCAGCCCCTGTCGCACCGGCCGCACCCGCGCCGATCGCTGCCGCTCCGCTGCCCGCCCCGGCAGCGCCATCGCCAACGCCGCCATCATCCGCAGCGGTGCCGCCGTCTGCACAACAAAGCACCGATCCGGCGCCGGTCGCAGCGGTCGAGAAGCCGCTCGCAAAGACTGAGGCGCCGCGTCAATCCGAGAATGCGCCAGCATCGCCGGCGCCGGTCGCGCCGCAACCGATCGTCCCGCCGGCGGAGCCGGCCAGATCCGCCTTGCCATCCCAGACTGCCGGCGCACCGCCGGCGCCGGTGACTGCTCCGGCATCGCCGCCCGCAAGAGCCGAAGCGCAGCCGCCGGCGAAGGCCGAGCCGTCGCGTCCACCGGTGAACGCGGTCATTGCCCCGCCGGCCACCGTCGCGTTGCAGCCGGCGGCGCAGCCCGCGGTGCGGCCGACCGAGCAACGCGCATCCGCTCCGGCGGTGACGCCGCCAACGGTCGCGCGCCCGGATGTCGTCGCGGCGTTGCCGGCTGCGTCGGAGAGCGATGCAATCGCTCCGCCCGTTTCGGCGTTGCCGCGGGTCATGCGCAACAAGGCGACAAGCCCGAAACGCGCAACGCCGCGGCTCGCCGCGCTTCCCCCGTTCATCGCCGTACCGCGCAGGCGGGCGAGCGACCCGCCGCCGATCACGGTGATGCGCGGGCGGGTGGTCCGCTACGCGCAATCGGTGCGGATCGAACCGGCCTCCGCAGTGCCGGCGATCCGGGTGATGCGCCCATCGCGCTTCGTGCCCCCGGGACCGCGGATCCTGCACGTTCAGGACTAGGCGGGTCGCATCAAGGGCCATATTTCACCTGCGCAGGGTGTCCGCCCGAGGCAAAACGCCTATATGTCGGGCGTGATTTTGGATCGACTCGAATGAGGGCCTCGCGAACGAGGCCGGCCGGGGAATGAACGCGCCGCAACCGCCCACGAATTTTCGCAACGTGTCCGCCGAGCGCGGCGCGCTGCTGCGCACGCTGGTGCATCTGTGGCCCTATATCTGGCCGTCGGACCGCGCCGACCTGAAGCTGCGCGTCGCCGTCGCGACCTTGCTGCTGCTCGCCGCCAAGCTTGCGACCATCGCGGTGCCGTTCACCTTCAAATGGGCGGTCGATGCGCTGACCGGCGAGGCGAAGCCGCCCGAGGGTGCGCCGACCTGGGCGCTGTGGATGTTCGCCGCGCCCGTGCTGCTGACTGTCGCCTACGGGGGCACGCGCATCCTCATGGCGCTGCTGACCCAGGTGCGCGACGGCCTGTTCGCCAACGTCGCGATGCATGCGGTGCGGCGGCTCGCCTATCTCACCTTCGAGCACATGCATCTGCTGTCGCTGCGCTTCCATCTCGAGCGCAAGACCGGCGGACTGACGCGCGTGCTCGAGCGCGGTCGCAACGGCATCGAGACCATCGTCCGCATGGTGATCCTGCAGCTGCTGCCGACCGTGGTGGAGCTCGCGCTGATCGTCGGCGTGCTGCTGTGGATGTTCGACTGGCGCTACGTGCTGATCATCGGCGTCACGGTCGTGCTCTACATGGTGTTCACCTACTACGCCACCGAATGGCGCATCGGCATCCGCCGCAAGATGAACGACAGCGACACCGACGCCAACACCAAGGCGATCGACTCGCTGCTCAACTACGAGACGGTGAAGTATTTCGTCGCCGAGGAACGCGAGGCGGCGCGCTACGACCGCACCATGGCGCGCTACGAGGATGCGAGCGTGAAGGCCTACACCTCGCTCGCAGTGCTCAATGCCGGCCAGGCGGCGCTGTTCACGCTCGGCCTGACCGGCGCGATGGTGCTGTGCGTGTTCGGGATCCGCGCCGGCACCAACACGGTCGGTGACTTCGTGATGATCAACGCGATGATGATTCAGCTCTACGTGCCGCTGAATTTCATGGGCATGGTCTATCGCGAGATCAAGCAGGCGGTGACCGACATCGAGATCATGTTCGCGATTCTCGGCCGCGAGCCCGAGATCAAGGACCGCCCCGACGCGAAGCCGCTCGAGGTCCGCCAAGGCACCATCCGCTTCGAGGATGTGCGTTTCGCCTATGAGGCGGAACGGCAGATATTGAAGGGGCTCAGCTTCGAGGTGCCGGCCGGCCGCACCGTCGCGATCGTCGGGCCGTCGGGCGCGGGCAAATCCACGATCTCGCGGCTGCTGTTTCGCTTCTACGACCTGACCGGCGGACGCATCACCATCGACGGCCAGGACATCCGCGCCGTGACGCAGCACTCGCTGCGCTCCGCGATCGGCATGGTGCCGCAGGATACCGTGCTGTTCAACGACACGATCCGCTACAACATCCGCTACGGCCGCTGGGATGCGAGCAATGCGCAGGTCGAGGAGGCGGCGAGCCTGGCGCAGATCGACAATTTCATCCGCATGGCGCCGGACGGCTACGAGACCGAGGTCGGCGAGCGCGGGCTGAAACTGTCCGGCGGCGAGAAGCAGCGCGTCGCGATCGCGCGCACGATCCTGAAAGGGCCGCCGATCCTGCTGCTCGACGAGGCGACCTCCGCGCTCGACAGCCACACCGAGAAGGAAATCCAGGACGCGCTCGAGCGCGTCTCGCGCGGCCGCACCACGCTGGTGATCGCCCACCGGCTCTCCACCATCGTCGGCGCCGACGAGATCATCGTGCTCGACCAGGGCGTGATCGCCGAGCGCGGCACGCATCATCAGCTCCTTTTGAAGAACGGCCTCTACGCCAGCATGTGGAACCGGCAGCGCGAGGCCGAGGAAGCGCGCGAGAAACTCGCGCGTGCGGGCGACGACGCGGCGGCGCCGAACCGCAACCCGCCGCCGGTCAAGGATGCGGCTATCGCGGCGCAACCGGTCGCGCCGGATGTGCCGGCCGCCGCGGAGTAGTTGCTGCTCGCAGCAACCGCGGCATACTCGGTCTTCCCCTCTCCCCTTGTGGGAGAGGGTGGCGAGCGAAGCGAGCCGGGAGAGGGGGCGATGCCGCTTGCTCAGGCGAAGAAGCTGCGAACGCAGATGACCGACGCCGAGCGCCGGCTCTGGTATCTGCTGCGTGCTCATCGCTTCAGCGGATACAAATTCAAGCGCCAGGTTCCGATCGGGCGATACGTTGTTGATTTCGTCTGCTTCGATCGGAAAGTGATTGTGGAAGCGGACGGCGGCCAACACGCTGACAATCCGGCAGACCGCAGCCGTGATGAGTGGTTGCACAGCCAGGGATTCCTAGTTCTGCGCTTCTGGAACAATGATGTGTTGAAAAATACCCAAGGCGTGATGGAAGTGATATCCAACGCGCTTGAGTCATCCGGGTGAAATACCCCTCTCCCGGCTCGCTTCGCTCGCCACCCTCTCCCACAAGGGGAGAGGGGACACCGAGCGTGCGGCGCCCTTGGTGATCAGGCACTTATGTCCATCGTCAACTCGATCCGCTCGCAGCTCGCGCCCATCAATCCCGAGGGCTATCCGTTCATCGGCGTTTTCGCCCTGGTCAGCCTGGTGCTGTTCATCCTGTGGCCGCCGCTCGGCTGGCTCGGCACGGTGCTGACGCTGTGGTGCGCGTATTTCTTCCGCGACCCGCCGCGCGTCACGCCGATCGGCGACGGCATCGTGGTCTCGCCGGCGGATGGCCGCGTCAGCCTCGTCACCAATGCGGTGCCGCCGGTGGAGCTTGCGCTCGGCACGACGCCGCTGCCGCGCGTGTCGATCTTCATGAGCGTGTTCGACTGCCACGTGAACCGCTCGCCGGTGACCGGGCGGATCGAGCGCATCGCCTACACGGCGGGCAAGTTCCTCAATGCCGATCTCGACAAGGCGAGCGAGGACAACGAGCGCAACGCGTTCCTCATCGCAACGGATAACGGCCGCATCGGCGTGGTGCAGATCGCCGGCCTGGTGGCGCGGCGCATCGTGGTCTGGACCAAAGAGGGACAGGCGCTGACCGCCGGCGAGCGCATCGGCATGATCCGTTTCGGCTCGCGTCTCGACGTTTATCTCCCCGCCGGCACGGTTCCGCATGTGTCCGAAGGGCAGACCGCGCTCGCCGGCGAAACCGTTCTCGCCGATCTCGGTTCATCGGTGCAACCACGCTCGTTTCGCGTCGGCTGAGAACGCAAAGTCGATTTCACGCGCGTCAACTCTTTGTGTTGTGGATTCCGGTGAGTGTAAACGCGCGTTAACCGCCTGCTTCCTCCCCGCTTAGCAAATTGATCCGGTTGTTGCCGTACGCCGTTGCGTACGGGAATTTCGTCGGACGCGGGGAAACGTCCGGCAGAGCATGATCCGAAAAGCATGTCCTCGACCCCGATCGGGGATGGGTACCGGTTTTCGGAAGAGGTCATGCGCCAAAAAGAAAAAGTGGGGACTGCGATGGCACAGGCCAAGGACGACGATCGCGCATTGGCGATCCTGACGCGCCGCGCCAGCGGATTGCTGGCGCACGACGAAGCGCTCGCCGAGATGGCGGACGCCGACTGCACCGTGGCGATTGCGGCTGCGATCGCCGAGCGCGTGCGGCTGCGCGCCGATCTGGTGCAGCGCGCGCTCGATGCCGAGAGCGACGAGCCGATCTCGGTGATGTGCCGCGCGGCTGGCTTCACGATGAACAGCTACTCGGCGCTGCTGCGCATGCGCCGCCGGGCCAATCGCGGTGCGGAAAGCGAGCCGGCACATGCGCTGACGTTCTTTTCGGCGCTGTCGCGCACGTCCGCCGAACGTCAGCTGCCGCGCCTCGCGGTCGATCTCGGCCGCCGCGAGGGGAGGGCGCGTTAACCTTTGCGAGAGGCCCCATGGCGGGGCGGCAGGCGCCCCGCTATATTGTGGCGCATGCCCTATTCGCACCACTTCGATCCCGAGCGCCGGCAGCGCAGGCTCGATCGGTTCCGGCAGATCCCGGTGCGCAAGCTCGTGCCGAACGTGATCACGCTGCTCGCGCTGTGCGCCGGCCTGACCGGCATCCGGCTCGCGCTCGAAGGCCGCTATGAGCTCGCGCTCGGCGCGATCGTGTTCGCCGCCATGCTCGACGCGGTCGACGGCCGCGTCGCGCGCATGATCAAGGGAACGACGCGCTTCGGTGCCGAGCTCGACAGCCTCGCGGACTTCTTCAATTTCGGCGTCGCGCCCGGATTGATCCTCTATATCTGGGGACTGAACGCGCTCGGCAATCTCGGCTGGATCGCCGCGATGGTGTTCGCGATCTGCGCCGCGCTGCGGCTTGCGCGCTTCAACGTGCAGATCGACGACCCGAACCGGCCCGACTGGGCGGGCAATTTCTTCACCGGCGTGCCGGCGCCGGCCGGCGCCATCACGGTACTGCTGCCGATTTACCTCGGCTTCCTGCAGGTGGGCGTGCCGGTGATCGTCACCTTGATCTACACGCTCGCGATCGCCGGCCTGATG
>DATEKY010000956.1:0-4388 GCA_035277225.1 Xanthobacteraceae bacterium | reverse complement strand
GTCCGCGACGAACAGCGCGACCGCGTCGTGTCGCCGTGCGATCGCGTCCGGATCGGTCAGCGGGGCCGCGAGCCGGCTCCCGAGCAGCCGCGCGCCGGCCGGCGTCACCGTGCGGTCGATCGCGGCGATCAGTGCGCCGCGCCGTTCGCCCGACAGCGTGCGCATCAATTCGAGATTGGCGCGCGTCGCCGCATCGATCATCAGCGTCGCACCGACGGCCTCGCGGGTCGGCGGCGCGAGCGGCGGGCGGGCACCGAGCTGCGTGCGCTCCACATAGGTGATGCAGGCGGCGGCCGCGGTCAGCTCCAGCCGCGAGAAGGCGCCGAAGGCCTCGGTGGTGGCGACCGCGAAGTAGGCAGCGAGGCGCCGCTCGGCGGTCGCCCCGTCGAACACGTCGCGGGTGAGCGGCGTCACCGGAAGCTCGCGGAAATACGCCGCAATATCACCATCGCCGTAGAGCGCGTCCGACACGATGATCTCGCCCGGCTCGATGCGGGCGATCTCGGCCGCGAGAGACGCGCGATCGCACTCCATCACGCGGAACTCGGCGGTCGAGATATCGAGCGCCGCGAGCGCGAACTGCGCCGGCGCATCCGCGGACGAGGCTTTCGCGCGCACGATCGCGACGAGGTAGTTGTTGCGCCGCGCGTCGAGCAGCGAGTCTTCGGTCAGCGTGCCGGCGGTGATCAGCCGCGTGACGTCGCGCTGCACCACGCTCTTGGCGCCGCGCTTCTTCGCCTCGGCCGGGTCCTCGATCTGCTCGCACACCGCGACGCGGAAGCCCGCCGCGATCAGCTTGTGCAGATACTCGTCCGAGCGCACCACCGGCACGCCGCACATCGGGATGTCGGCGCCGTTGTGCTTGCCGCGCCGGGTCAGCACGATGTTGAGCGCGCGCGAGGCGATCTCGGCGTCCTGGAAGAACAGCTCGTAGAAGTCGCCCATGCGGTAGAACAGCAGGCAGTCGGGGTTGGCCGCCTTGATCTCCAGATACTGCCGCATCATCGGCGTCACGGCGGCGTCGCCGGACGGCGATGGCGCGCCGTTTCCGTCAACCGGAATGGCGTCGGACGTGACGTTGGGACGGGCCATGTTCATGCCGGCGCGACGCTAGCAGAACGCGAACACCGATTCATGCGCGTGGCGCACGCATCCCACAGGCAATGTTTGGTTATTCGTGGAGCATGATCTTTTCCGAAAACCGGTGCCCACTTTTCGGGATCATGCTCTACAGCGTCGACTTCAGCTTCAGATTATCCAGCCGGTTCATCGACTTCACGTCGATGCGCCGCCTGCCGCCGCCCTGCTCGACGTCGAGCGGCACGGTGGCGCCGGCGGTCCCGGTCGCCCAGATCTTGCGATAGAAATCCGGCAGGCTGCGCGCCGCCTCGCCGCCGACGCCGATGATCTCGTCGCCCTTGCGGATGCCGGCCTTTTCGGCCGGGCCGTCCGGCGTCACGCGCGACACGATCAGCCGCCCACGCACGTCCTCCGCCGCGACGCCGAGCCAGGGACGGCCGGGCCCCGCCACGTGCCCGTCGGCGATCAGGTCGCCGAGGATCGGCGGCAGCCGCTCGATCGGCACGAACATGTTGCCCGCCCTGCCGCCGCCGTCGCCGCGCGTATCGCCGACGATCAGCGAGCCGACGCCGAGCAGCTTGCCCTCGCGCGAGATCAGCGCGGCGCCGCTCCAGGCCGGATGCGGCGGCGCGGTGAAGATCGCCTCGTCGAGCAGGTATTCCCAGTTGCCGGCGAACTCGCGTTTCGCCGCGACGCGAGCAGGGCCCACCATGTTCGGGCCGCCGCCGCTTGCGATCAGCACCGGATCGTTCACGCTGACGTCGGCCGAGCGGCCGAACGCGAGCGGCTTGATCTTGAGCGGCTGCAAGGTGCGCAGGATGCCGAACCCGGTCTCGTGATCGTAGCCGACGATCGTCGCCGCAACGGTACGGCCGCCATTGATCGTGACTTCGGCGGTGTGCGCCTCGACCATCAGATAGCCGATAGTGAGGATCAGCCCGTCCTCGTCGATTACGATGCCGGACCCCTCGCGCTCGCGCCCGAGACTCTGCACGGTCTGCCCGTCGGGATTGATGTAGGTCTTGATGCGCACGACCGCGGCGACGAGCTCTTCGACCGATGCGGCGGTCGCCGGAACGGCGAGCGCCACGACGGCGGCGAGAGCCAGCACGAAGCTGCGAAGGCGAACGGTGCGCATGGTTTCTCCCACGACGGCGCCCGAAGCGAAGCAGGCTGTATGCTACGCCGAAGTGCGCGGGTAAGCCATCTCGTCGCAACTTCCGCGCACAGGCTCACACCGTCAATGCGGCCAGCTCAACTGTCATCCCGGCCGAACGCGTTAGCGTGAGAGCCGGGACCCATATAGCCCGAACCGTGCAAATTCGATCGGCCGGTGTTTCGTGGGTCCCGGCTCGCGCTGCGCTCGGCCGGGATGACAGCCAAGCCTCGCCATGCGCACAATGTCGCAGGCAACCGCGGAGAGCACGATGATCAGGCGATCGGCATTCATTCTCGCGCTGCTGGCTGCAGCGGTATTCGCGACCGGCGCTGTGGCGCAGGAGGTGACGCTCAAGTTCAGCCACTTCCTCGGCCCGAAAAGCTTCTTCCAGCTCGACGTGGTCGAGCCGTGGGCGAAGGAGCTGGAGGCGAAGACCGGCGGCAAGGTGAAGGTGGAAACCTTCGACGGCACCTCGCCGGTCGGCGGCGTCACCGAGCAGGCGTCGAACGTGAAGGCCGGCAAGGTCGATATCGCGCTCGGCCTGCGCGGCGCAGAAGGCGACAAATTCCTCGGCAGCTCGGTGATCGAGCTGCCCTTCCTGGTGCCAAGTGCCGCGCGCGGCTCGCAGGCGCTGTGGGCGCTCTACAAGGACGGCACGCTCGGCGATGAGTACAAGGACTACAAGGTGCTCGCGCTGTTCGTGCATAATCCGGGCCTGATCCACACGAAGGACAAGAAGGTGCTCGAGCCCGCCGACATGAAAGGCGTGCGCTTCCGCTCGCCCAACAACACGGTGTCGGCGGCGTTGAAACATCTCGGCGCGGAGCCGGTGCTGCTGCAGGTGAACGACGTGATGCCGGCGGTGAAGGACGGCAAGATCGACGGCATCGTGACCAATTGGGGCAATCCGCTGCCGGGCTTCAATGACTTCATGAAGCTGCATATCGAGACGCAGTTCTATACCTCTGCGTTCTTCATCGTGATGAACAAGGGCAAATACGAGAGCCTGCCGGCCGATGTGCGCGCCGCGATCGACGCGATCTCGGGCGACGCATGGGTCGCGAAGTTCGGACCCTACTGGGACAAGTGGGACAAGCCGGTGCGCGACGGCGCCAATGCGCCGGGCCACGAGGTGATCGTGCCGGACGCGGCGCGCATGGGGCGCTGGCGCGAGGCGCTGAAGCCGGTGACCGACCAGTATCTCGACGAACTCGCCAAGAAGTTCCCCGGCGCGCGCGCCGCCTACGACAAGCTCGCCGCGACCTTGCGCCAATAGGCCATTCCGCCTTCACACGGCCGCCATTCGGCGATGCGACATGCGGGCCGCTCCAGCGTCCTTGAGCCGCCCCCGTCCGCTCCGATAAACTGACCGTTCCGGCGCTGTCGCGCCGTTCAAGGGGTTGAAATGTCCGACAAAAAGGGGGGCCGCCAGTCGCGGCCGACGTTCACCGACCAGGAAGCGCTGTTGTTCCACAGCTACGGCCGGCCGGGAAAACTCGAAGTCATCGCCACCAAGCCGATGGCGACCCAGCGCGACCTGTCGCTCGCCTATTCGCCCGGCGTCGCAGTCCCGGTGCTGGCGATCGCCGAGGATGAGAGCAAGGCCTACGACTATACGGTGAAAGGGAATTTCGTCGCCGTCATCACCAACGGCACCGCGATCCTCGGCCTCGGCAACCGCGGCGCGCTCGCCGCCAAGCCGGTGATGGAAGGCAAGTCGGTGCTGTTCAAACGCTTCGCCGACATCGACTCGATCGATCTGGAGGTGAGCACCGAGGACCCGGACGAGTTCATCAACTGCGTCAAATTCCTCGGCAAGGGCTGGGGCGGCATCAACCTCGAGGACATCAAGGCGCCGGAATGCTTCATCATCGAGCAGCGGCTGCGCGAGCTGCTCGACATCCCGGTGTTCCACGACGACCAGCACGGTACCGCGATCATCGCGGCGGCAGGCCTGATCAACGCGCTGCACCTCACCGGCCGCGACATCAAGAACACCAAGCTGGTCGTGAACGGCGCCGGCGCGAGCGGCATCGCGTGCACCGAATTGCTGAAAGCGCTCGGCCTGCATCCGAACAACGTGGTGCTCTGCGACACCAAGGGCGTGATCTACAAGGGCCGCACCGAGGGCATGAACCAGTGGAAGTCG
>DATEKY010000955.1:0-4389 GCA_035277225.1 Xanthobacteraceae bacterium | reverse complement strand
TGCGTCTCGACCATCGAGCACATCATGGCAACGCTGTGCGGGCTCGGCGTCGATAACGCGTTGATCGAGATCGACGGCACCGAGGCGCCGATCATGGACGGCAGTGCGGCGGCTTTCGTCGCCGCGGTCGATCAGGCGGGCGTCGTCTCGCTGCCGGCGGCGCGCCGCTACACCAAGGTCCTGAAGCCCATCCGCGTGGAAAAGGGTGACGCCTACGGCGAACTCACGCCCTGCGATCGCGGCTTCCACGTCGACGTGACGATCGATTTCGAGCATCCGCTGATCGGCGAGCAGTCCTTCGCGCTCGAGGTCGAGCCGACCGCGTTCCGCCGCGAGGTCGCCCGCGCGCGCACCTTCGGTTTCATGCGCGACGTCTCCAAGCTCTGGAGCTCGGGCTATGCGCTCGGCTCGTCGCTGGAGAACACGCTGGTCGTCGCCGACGATCGCCTGCTCAATCCGGAAGGGCTGCGCTACGCCGACGAGTTCGTGCGCCACAAGGCGCTCGACGCCATCGGCGATCTGGCGCTTGCCGGCGCGCCGCTGCTTGCCTCCTACAAGTCGGTGCGCGGCGGCCACAGGCTCAACCACGCGATCCTGACCGCGCTGATCGCCGATCCGACCGCCTGGACGGTGGTCGAAGCGAGAGACCCCCGGGACGTGCGGACGCCGCGTCGCGGACATGCGGAGATCGGGGCCGGACTGGCTGTTCCGGCCTATCGCGCCGACCTGTCCTGACGGCATTAACCGAAAGCCGCCACATTCCCGGCAGAATGCCCGCCTATCCCTATCCGGGCGTGGCGAAACAGCCTTGTTTGGATTAAAGAACTTTCGGGCATGGGGATGCCCGGACGGGCGACGGGGACCAATCACGTTGATGTCGATGCGTTTACCGGCTTCGAGGCGTTGGATGCTGGCGGCACGGCTTGCCGCGCTGGCGCTGCTGATCGTTGCGCTGCCGGCGTGCAGCTGGTTCGGCGCCAAGGAAGACATCGTCCCGGACGATCCGGCCGACAAGCTCTATAACGAGGGCCTCTACCTCCTGAACAACAAGCGCGACTACAAGCAGGCCGCCAAGAAGTTCGAGGAAGTCGACCGCCAGCACCCGTATTCCGAATGGGCGCGCAAGTCGCTGCTGATGTCCGCCTACGCGCACTACGAGGGGACGCAGTACGAGGACTCGATCACGGCGGCGAAGCGCTATGTCACGCTGCATCCCGGCAGCCCGGATGCGGCCTACGCGCAATACCTGATCGGGTCGTCCTATTACGATCAGATCCCCGACGTTTCGCGCGACCAGCAGCGCACCCAGAAGGCGATGGAAGCGCTCGACGAGGTGTCGCGCAAATATCCCAACACCGAATACGCGATTGCGGCGAAGAAGAAGCTCGAGATGGCGCGCGACCAGCTCGCCGGCAAGGAGATGGACACCGCGCGCTTCTATCAGAAGCGGCGCGACTACATCGCGGCGATCAACCGCTTCAAGGTGGTGATCACGCAGTACCAGACGACGCGGCACGTCGAGGAGGCGCTGATGCGCCTGACCGAGGCCTACATGTCGCTCGGCATCGTCAACGAGGCGCAGACTGCGGCGGCCGTGCTCGGGCATAATTTCCCCGACAGCCCCTGGTACAAGGACGCCTATCGCCTGGTGAAATCCGGCGGACTGGAGCCCTCGGAAGACCGCGGCTCCTGGATCAGCAAGGCGTTCAAGAAGGTCGGGCTGGGCTGATCTCGCGTCATTCCGGGGCCTCGGGAAGCGAGGAGCCCGGAATCCATATCCACAAGATTTGATATGACGCGCGGCTGTTTCAAAGCCGCCGATTTCGTGTTTATGGATTCCGGGCTCGCCGCCATAGTGCGTCGCAGACGCGAGTGAACGCGCTTATGGCGGCGCCCCGGAATGACCGGAGTCCTGGATGCTCTCCCGCCTGTCCATCCGCGACATCGTCCTGATCGAACGGCTCGACATCGACTATGCGGCCGGACTGTCGGTGCTGACCGGCGAGACCGGCGCCGGCAAGTCGATCCTGCTCGATGCCTTCGCGCTGGCGCTCGGCAGCCGCGGCGACGCTAGCCTGGTGCGGCAGGGTGCCGAGCAGGGGCAGGTCACCGCGGCGTTCGACGTCGAGGCCGACCATCCGGTGCTTGCGCTGCTGGGCGAGAACGGGGTCGCGTCGGAAGACGGCCTGATCCTGCGCCGCGTGCAGCTCGCCGACGGCCGAACGCGCGCCTTTGTCAACGATCAGCCGGTCAGCGTGCAGGTCCTGCGGGCGCTGGGTGCGGCCTTGGTCGAAATCCACGGACAGCATGACGACCGCGCGATGGTCGATGTCGGCTCGCACCGCCAGCTGCTCGATGCCTATGCGGGGCTGGAATCGAACGCGATTGCGGTTTCTCGCGCATGGACCGCGCGCCGCGCCGCCGAAGCCGCGGTCAATTCCCATCGCGAGCGCGTCGAGCAGGCGCGCCGCGAGGCGGACTATCTGCGCCACGCGGTCGACGAGCTGACCAGGCTCGCGCCCGAGACCGGCGAGGAATCCGCGCTCGCGGAAAAGCGCACCGCGATGATGCAGATCGACAAGGTGGCGGAGGATTTGCGCGATGCGCACGAGGCGGTGGCGGGCGACCGTTCGCCGACCGCGTCGCTGTCGGCCGCGCTGCGCCGGCTGGAGCGCCGCCGCGGACAGGCGCCGGCGCTGATCGATCCCGCGATCAAGGCGATCGATGCCGCACTCACCGCGCTCGACGAGGCCGGCAGCCATCTTGACGCGGCCTTGCGCGCCGCCGACCACGATCCGCGCGAGCTCGATCGCATCGAGGAGCGGCTGTTCGCGCTGCGCGGCGCGGGGCGCAAGTACAATGTCGCGGTGGACGATCTGGCGGCGCTCGCCGCGCGTCATGCGGCTGACCTTGCGACCATCGATGCGGGCGCGGCGGAGTTGAAGAAGCTCGAGGCCGCGGCGCGCGAAGCGGACGCCGCCTACACCAAAGCCGGCGCCGCGCTGTCGACGGCACGGAAAAAGGCGGCGGCGAAGCTCGACAAGGCGGTGACGGCGGAGCTCAAGCCGCTGAAGCTCGACCGCGCGCGCTTCTTTACCAGCATCGAGCCGGACGCTCCGGGACCGGATGGCATCGACCGCATCGAGTTCTGGGTCGAGACCAATCCGGGCACGCGGCCCGGCCCGCTGATGAAGGTTGCGTCGGGCGGCGAGCTTGCGCGCTTTCTCCTCGCGCTGAAGGTCGTGCTGGCGGATCGCGGTTCGGCGCCGACGCTGGTGTTCGACGAGATCGATACCGGGGTCGGCGGCGCGGTGGCGGACGCGATCGGGCAGCGGCTCGCGCGTCTCGCGTCCAGGGTGCAGGTGGTGGCCGTCACGCATGCGCCGCAGGTCGCCGCGCGCGCCGACCGGCATTACGTGATCAGCAAGGATACGCTCGCGCGCGGCAAGCGCGTCGCGACCAGCATTGCCGAGGTTGCGGCCGAGCGCCGCCGCGAGGAGATCGCCCGCATGCTCGCCGGCGCGGAGATCACCGACGAGGCGCGCAAGGCCGCCGAGCGGCTGATCAAGGCGGCGGGGTAGCCATGGCGCGTGACGCCTCAAAAGTCGCGGTCGACAGCCTGTCCGAAAAGCAGGCCGAGGCCGAGCACGCGCGCCTGCATGCCGACATCAGCGAGCACGACAGGCGCTACTACCAGGACGACGCGCCGACGGTGACCGACGCCGAGTACGACGGGCTGCGCAAGCGCTACGGTGCGATCGAGGAGCGTTTCCCGAGCCTGCGCACGCTGGAGAGCCTCACCCTGAAGGTCGGCGTCGCGCCGACCGGGCGGTTCGCGAAAGTGCGACACGCGGTGCCGATGCTCTCGCTCGACAACGCGTTCTCGGCCGACGATGTCGTGCGCTTCGTCGATCGCATCCGGCGCTTCCTGAAGCTCGCCGAGGACGAGCCGCTGGTGTTCACCGCCGAGCCGAAGATCGACGGGCTGTCGATGTCGCTGCGCTACGAGGACGGCAAGCTCGTTACTGGCGCGACGCGCGGCGACGGCGCGGTCGGCGAGGACGTCACCGCCAACATCAAGACGCTGAAGGACGTGCCGCAGCAGTTGAAGGGCAAGGGCATCCCGGCGGTGTGCGAAGTGCGCGGCGAGGTCTACATGACCAAGCAGGCGTTTCTCGACCTGAACAAGCGGCAGGCCGAGGCGGGCAAGGAGCTTTACATCAACCCGCGCAACACCGCGGCCGGCTCGCTGCGGCAGAAGGATGCCAGCATCACCGCATCGCGGCCGCTGCATTTCTTCGCCTACGCCTGGGGGCAGATGAGCGAGATGCCGGCCGACACGCAGTCGGGGATGACCAAGTGGCTGGCCAAATGCGGCTTCGTCACCAA
>DATEKY010000954.1:0-3041 GCA_035277225.1 Xanthobacteraceae bacterium | reverse complement strand
GATCCTGAAAGTCGCCGACGAGGGCGACTTCTTCGAGCTCTCCGCCGCGTATGCGAAGAACATCGTGACCGGCTTCGGCCGCATCGCGGGCCGCACCGTCGGGTTCGTGGCGAACCAGCCGATGGTGCTCGCCGGCGTGCTCGACTCGGATGCGTCGCGCAAGGCCGCGCGCTTTGTCCGCTTCTGTGACGCGTTCGGCATTCCGATCGTGACGTTCGTCGACGTGCCGGGATTTTTGCCGGGCACCGCGCAGGAATACGGCGGCCTGATCAAGCACGGCGCGAAGCTGCTGTTCGCCTATTCGCAGGCGACCGTACCGCTGGTCACCGTGATCACGCGCAAAGCCTTCGGCGGCGCCTATGACGTGATGGCGTCGAAGCACATCGGCGGCGACGTGAACTACGCCTGGCCGACCACTCAAATTGCCGTCATGGGCGCAAAAGGTGCGGTCGAGATCATCTTCCGCGCCGACATCGGCGATCCCGACAAGATCGCGGCGCGCACCAGGGAATACGAGGACCGCTTCCTGTCGCCGTTCGTCGCGGCCGAGCGCGGCTATATCGACGAGGTGATCATGCCCTCGACCACGCGGCGGCGCGTCGCGCGCGCGCTCGCGATGCTGAAGGGCAAGCAGGTCGAGATGCCGGCAAGGAAGCACGACAATCTGCCGCTGTAGGGAGGCGTTTTGCCGACGGTTCTGCGCTGGGGTCCGTATCGCGCCTTCTTCTATTCCAACGAGGCGGGTGAGCCGGCTCACGTCCACGTTCGTGCGGGCGAGAAAGAGGCCAAGATTTGGCTGCACAATCTCGCGGTGGCGGTGAATGCCGGGTATCCGGCGCACGAGCTAGGCGATATTATCCGCCACCTAAAGACCCACCGTGACGAGCTGTTGAGCGCGTGGAATGAGCACTTTGGAGATTGATGTCGGCGACCTGCGCGCGGCGTCGGTCGCATTCACGCCGACAGAGCTGGTCGTGACGCTTGCCGACGGGCGGCGTATCGCGACCCCGCTTGACTGGTACCCGCGTCTCAAGAATGCGACTGCCGTGCAGCGCGCGAATTTCGAGATCATGGCCATGGGTATCCATTGGCCCGATATCGACGAGGATTTGAGCGTCGCGGGAATGCTCAAGGGAAATCGCGCAAAATAGTGCGACACAAACCGAATTTCGGGGGAGACTAAAGACATGAAACGCCTGTTTGCCGGCATCACCGTCGTTCTGCTCGCATTCACCGGCGCCGCGCTGGCGCAGCAGGCGCCTTCGCCGGTGCAGCCCTCGCCGGTCAAGCGGACCGTGCTGGGCAAGGTCGAGGTGCCGGGTGCGAACTATGACGTGATCACTGCGATGGTCGAGATCCAGCCCGGCTTCAAGGCAGGGCGGCACTCGCACCCGGGCACCGTGCAGGCGCAGGTCCTGGACGGCGAGTTCTGGTTCGTGCTCGACGGCCAGCCGGAGAAGGTCGCGAAGGCCGGCGAATGGCTGGAGATTCGCAACAGCGCGATCCACAACGAGGGCGCGCAAGGCTCGGTGCCGGCAAAGCTGATCGCGATCTACACCGTGGAGCGCGGCAAGCCGCTGGTGAGCCCGGCGCAGTAGAGGATTGCCATGCCCACCTACTTCATCGTCCGCGCCACGATCTCGGACCCCGCCAAGCGCGCGGCGTTCGACGCCTGGTACAAGAACGAGCATCTGCCCGACGCGGTGAAATCGTTCGGCGCGCAGAAGGCCTGGCGGTTCTGGAGCGAGACCGATCCGGCGGTGCATCAGGCGACCTACCAGTTCGCGGACCGCGCGGCGCTCGACCGCGGCACCGGCGGGCCCGACATGAAGCGGCTGGTCGCGGATTTCGACACGGCGTGGCCCGGCATCCCGCGCACGCGCGAGATCATGAGCCTGGCGCAGGAGTGGGGCGGGTAGAGCTTTTCGTCAGCGCACGATCTTTGCCGAAAACCGGTTTCCATCCCCGATCAGGTCGAGGACATGCTTTTCGGGATCATGCGCTATCCCCCGCGCGGCGTTGCGGGCGGCGTGACGGGACCTGCCGGCGTCGGGCCGGTCGCCGTCGCGGCAGGCGGTTCGGAGGGCTGACCGCCCTTATGATTGACACTGAACGCCAGCAGGAACACGGCCGCGGCGAAGCCGATCAGGATCGCCCACCGTTTTGCGCTGCTGGCGGGGCGTTCGTTCGGCTCGAGCAGCGGACCGGCTTCCCGGTTCGCCATATCCTGGTTGGCCATGGTATCTCCCGCTTTTGGGGCAAATGCCTCGCGCGGGGATGATGTTCCGGTTCCGGCAGGGGCTCCGCGGAGGAGGCGGAGGAGGCGGCTTAGCGGCTCGGCGCGCCGGAGGCGGTCCCGATCAGGGAGGGGGCGGAAACGCGGATATGGGCGTCGTTGATGAAGGCGAGGCCGTACATCGCGAAGAGAACGGCAAAGGAAATGCCGAGCGTCACCGTCCAGGTGCGCGCCGGGCTGGCGCCGGGCTTATTGTTGGCATCGGACATCAAAAATACTCCTCCGCGGGCGAACGGCCCGGCGGGCCTGTCAAAATTGGAACTTTCGGCCGTCGTCATAGCGCCGCCGACCTTGCGATGCAACATGGGGATCGTTCTGGGCGCTCGCGTGGCAATCGGAGGGTCAAATGATCGTGCTATTCGCGTTTCTGCATCATCTGGCGGCCTTCACGCTGGTGGCGGCAATCGCGCTCGAATTCGTGCTGCTGCGCGGCGAGTTGACCCTCTGGAGCGCCCGCCGGCTGCAGGTCGCCGACATGGTGCTCGGCATCGCCGCGACGATCCTGCTGCTGGCCGGGCTCGCGCGCGTGTTCTGGTTCGAGAAGGGCGCGACCTATTACTTCCACAACCACGCCTTCCTGACCAAGTTCGCGCTGTTCATCCTGGTTGGACTGCTCTCGATCGTGCCGACGATCGAATTCCTCTCATGGCGCAAGGCGGTGGAGGCGGGGCAGGTGCCGGTCGTCGCCGCGGCCAAGCTCAAGCGCGTGCGCATGATCCTGCACATCGAGCTGGCCGCGATCGTG
>DATEKY010000953.1:0-11683 GCA_035277225.1 Xanthobacteraceae bacterium | reverse complement strand
GCGATCTCGGCGAGGCTCGCGCTCAGCGCGGCGAGCAGCGCTTCCGACAGGCTGTTGCGCGCCTGCGGGCGGTTCAGCACGAGGACCGCGATGTCGTCTGCGTCCTCGCGCAGCAACACGGGCGTGGCGACGGGTGCGTTCATGGGCCGGAACTTAAGCCCCCCGGCGTTCGATGCAAGCGCGGAACGGCCGTTTGCGGCGCGCGTTTGCCGCCCGAGGGCGCGTGCCAGATGAGGTCCGGTCATGGCCAAAGCTGCAGCAAAGAAAGCCAGCGCGAAGACAGCATCCGCGCGGCGCCGCAAGACAACGAAACGCGGCGGGCGGCGCTGGTCGAAGCGCGTCGCCGAAACCAGCGATGCGCTCGACCTCAAAGGTGGCGTGTTCACGCTGCGCGATCCGAAGAAGATCGCGGCCTCGCTCAAGCGCTCCGCAGAGCACAGCAAGCGACGCAAGGCGAACCCTTATCGCTCCGCGCTCTCGATGCTGACCTTCTATGTCAACCGCGCCGGCAAGAACCTGCCGGCCGCGCGGCGCAAGGTGCTCGACCGCGCCAAGGACGAACTGAAGGTGCAATTCCATCGGGATTGATCGCCCTCGTCGTTCCGGCTTATCCGTGAGAACAAGCACGGAGAGCGGATATGGACGCAGCGGCGGCGCGCAAGCCGGGGATACTGTCGGCCAGGCAGGTCGGCGAATTGCTGGAGCGCGAGTTCTCGCAGATGTTCCATCGCGACTCCGGCACCACGATCGAGGACGCCTGGCTTGGCGGCTGCCGCATCCGCCGTGCGTTCAACGAGCGGTTCCTGCGCCCCGGCGGCACCATCTCCGGGCCGACCATGATGGGAATGACGGATTTCGCGATGTATGTGGCGATCCTCGCCTCGATCGGGCCCGTGCCGCTCGCGGTCACGACCTCGCTGAACATCAACTTCCTGCGCAAGCCGGAGCAACGCGATCTCATCGCGGAGGCCAGGCTGATCAAGCTCGGCAAGCGGCTCGCGGTCGGGGAGGTGGAGATCTATTCGGACGGCGACGACGAGATGGTGGCGCACGCGACGGCGACCTATTCGATCCCGCCGCCGGAGCAGCGTGGCTGACGGTTATATAATACCTATTTCGTAAGCTATTGTAGCATATTGATATTTATCTTCTGAAGTGCGTTGACGGGCCAAAGCCTCGTGTGTAGAACGCAGCCTCATCGGCCGGCCCGCGTGGCCGGCTCACGTTTTCACGGGATGATCCCATGTCCACCTATTCGGCCAAGGCCGCCGACATCGAGAAGAAATGGGTGCTGATCGACGCCAAGGGTCTGGTGGTCGGCCGCCTCGCCTCGATCGTCGCGATGCGCCTGCGCGGCAAGCACAAGCCCACCTACACCCCGCATGTCGACGACGGCGACAACGTCGTCATCATCAATGCCGAGAAGATCGTGCTCACCGGGCGCAAGCGCGAGCAAAAGGTCTATCACCACCACACCGGTTACATCGGCGGCATCAAGGAACGCACCGCGAAGTACATTCTCGAGAGCCGCTTTCCGGAGCGCGTGGTCGAGAAGGCGGTGCAGCGCATGCTTCCGCATGGGCCGCTCGGCCGCAAGCAGTTCGGCAACCTGCGCGTCTACAAGGGCCCGGACCATCCGCACGCTGCGCAGCAGCCCGAGATCATCGATATCGCCGCCATGAACCGCAAGAACGCAAGGAGCGCCTGATAATGGCCGAATCCATGCAGTCGCTCGAAGACCTCGGCAGCCTGAAGCCGGCGGCCGCCGAAGCGCCGAAATACACCCAGAAGCTCGACAAGCAGGGCCGCGCCTACGCCACCGGCAAGCGCAAGAACGCGGTGGCGCGCGTCTGGATCAAGCCCGGCGCGGGCAAGATCGTCATCAACACGCGCGTGATCGAGACCTATTTCGCCCGTCCGGTGCTGCGCATGCTGATCCAGCAGCCGATCGTCGCGACCAACCGCACGGGCCAGTACGACGTGACCTGCACGGTGTCGGGCGGTGGGCTTTCGGGTCAGGCCGGCGCGGTGCGCCACGGCATCTCCAAAGCGCTCACCTATTTCGAGCCGGACCTGCGCGGCGCGCTCAAGCGCGGCGGGTTCCTCACCCGCGACAGCCGCGTGGTCGAGCGCAAGAAGTACGGCAAGGCGAAGGCACGGCGTTCGTTCCAGTTCTCGAAGCGCTGATCTTTCTCCGTATCCAGATTACCGAAGGGCACGCCACGGCGTGCCCTTTTGCTTTGCGGCGCTGCGAAACGCCACATACGGGATTGTCCGTAGGGCATTAACGCTCCGGCAGCGTTTTCCGGTCACCAATGAGGGTTGGGGGGCCGCTCTTACGGCGGATGGGTCGCCATGCAGCTTCACATCCCGACATTGGCGCTGGTCGCGGTGTTCGTCACCGTGATCCTCGGCGCCTTGTTGCTGTTCGCGTGGCGGCGCGATCAGAGCACCGATGCGCTCGCCTGGTGGGGCGCCGGATACCTCGTCGGCGGCCTCTCGTTCGGGCTGCTTTCAGCGCGCGGCGAGATCGCGAACGTCTTCTCAATCGAGATAGCCAACGCGCTGCTGCTGCTCGGCTACAGCTTCCTGCTGGCGGGGACGCGCGCATTCAGCGGACGTGAGACGCCGGTGACGGTGTTCCTCGTCGCGCCGCTGATCTGGCTCACCGCCATGCAGGTGCCGGCGATCGCGACCGACATCGACCTGCGGGTCATCATCATCTCGAGCCTGCAGTTCAGCTTCATCGCGCTGATGGGGTACGAGCTCTGGCGCGAGCGCGCCGAGCCACTGCTGTCGCGCTGGCCCACCATCATCCTGCTGGCGACACACGCCGTCATCCTGATCGGACGCATGATCGTCGTGATGGCCACGCCGATCATGTCGCACGAAGACCTGTTCCGCAGCCCGGTCTTTGCCGTCATGGCGTTCGGCACGGTGCTTTACACCATCGCGTTTGCGTTCCTGCTGCTGTCGATGACCAAGGAGCGCACCGAGATGCGTCACCGGATCGCGGCGCTGATCGATCCGCTCACCGGCCTGCCGAACCGGCGCGCGTTCATGATCGACGCCGAGGCGACCATCGCCGGTCGCGCGTCGCGCAGCGAGGCGTTCGCGGTGCTGCTCGCCGATCTCGATCGCTTCAAGGCGATCAACGACGTCTACGGTCACGCCATCGGCGACCGGGTGCTCACCGTTTTCGCCGCATCGCTGCATCGCTGCCTCGGCGCGAACGATCTCGCGGGGCGCATCGGCGGCGAGGAATTCGCCATCCTGCTGGCGGAGAAAGACGAGGCGGCTGCGCTCGCGCTTGCGGAGCGCATTCGCGTGGTGTTCGCCGATGCGGCGGCCGAGATCGGCGGCCACGCGGTCGCCGCAACGGTGAGTATCGGCGTCGCCGCCTCGCGCATCGGCGGGCACGATCTCGGCGGCCTGCTCGGACGCGCGGACGGCGCGCTCTATCAGGCCAAGGAAGCCGGGCGCAATCGCGTCGCGGCGTTCGCCGGCGACGGCAGCGCCGACGCACCGCTCATTCCGGCCGCGGCCTAGTCGAGACTTACTGGCTCGGCCCCGGCGACAACCCGAGCGCGGTCGCGATGTAGCGGAACACGCGGGTGTTATCGATGCGGCCGCGGAATTGCTCCGCGCCGGGCCCCATCGCGGTCAGCACCACGTCGTCGGCCGCATGCACGCCGGCGTTGGCGTTGAACGGCAGGTTGCCGACGCGGCGCATCGCGCCGGGCAAGCCGCAGTTCTTCTCGTTCGCCACGTAGGTGCCTTTGGTTTCGCCCTCGACCGCGGGCACATTCTCGCCCTCCAGGTAGGGCCGGCCGGTGTCGCAGAAGTCCGGATAGCTCGAGAACACGAACGCCAGACGCTTCGAGACGTCGACCTTGTCCGGATAGCCGTCGGCGTTCGGCGCCGGATAGTTCGGGAATTGCGACAGATTGTAGGTGCCGAGCCGCGAGCGCATCGGCCCGCTCTTCTCGTCGTCATAGGTGCCGACGATCGCGACGCCATGGGCGTGGTCGGCGACCACCACGATCAGCGTGTCGTCGCGGCCCGCGGCGAAGTCCTTCGCGACCTTCACGGCGTTGTCTAGCATGATGGTGTCGTAGACCGCGCGTTCCCAGTCGAGCGAGTGCGAATACTTGTCGATGCGGCCGGACTCGACCATCAGCACGAAGCCCTTGTCGTTCTTCGACAGCACGTCGAGCGCGGCGCGTACCTGGTCGGTGAGGTCGGGCTGGTCGGGGAATTTCGCGACCGTTCCCTTCTTGAGGAAGAAGCGGTCGAGCGCGCCGTCGATGTTGGATGGATTGAACAGGCCGAGCAGCTTGCTCGCGCCCTTCGCGGCGGAGAGCTCCGCGTTGGTCGTCACGTAGGCGTAGCCGGCATCGCGGAATTTCGCGACGTAGTCGTCCTCGTCGATGCGCCTGGAGCCCGCCGTCGACTTCGCCAGGAAGTTCGGCGTGCCGCCGCCCAGGATGACCTCGGGCTGCACCGCGAAGAAGTCCTTCACGATGTTGTTGTAGTCGGCGCGCAGCCGGTTATGCGCCACCATCGCGGCGGGCGTCGCGTCCTCGATCTCGGTGTTGGTGACCACGCCGACCGCCATGCCGCGCGTGCGCTTGACCAGTTCGGCGATCGTCTCGACGCGCGGGTGGTCGAGATTGCTCTTGTTGCGCGCGCAATAGACGCCCATCGCGTTGACGCAGGTTTTGTGGCCGGTGGTGTAGGCGCTCATGCTGTTGGCGCTGTCGGTGACGACCGAGTCCGTGCCCGAGGTCGAGACCAGCGCCATGTGCGGCATGTCGTCGATTGCAAGCTCGCCGCCGTAGCGCCCTTGCTTCAGGCCCTTGGAGAGGATGCGCGCCGCGGTGCGGTGCGCGACCGACAGTCCGTCGCCGATGAACAGGATGACGTTCTTGGCCTTGGGCCCGGCATTGGGTTCGAACACCTCCCAGGTGACGCGCGCGCTCTTGTCGCTGGCGGTTGCCTCGACGGTGTACTTGCCGGCCTTGCCCAGCGTGACGCCGCGAACCCAGTAGGCCGAATGGTCGCCGCCGTCCTCCTTCTCGACGAAGGATGCGGGCTTGCGCGCGACTGTCGCGGCATTCTCGCCGTTGATCGTGACGCGCACCGCGCCTTCGGCCGGGCTGCCGGGAAATTCGACCTTCAGGTCGAAGCGCGCGCCGGCGAGGATCTCGGCGCGATCGAGCGGATAGATGGTCTGCGCAGCGGCGGATGTGCAGGCGAGGGCGGCCAGGGTGACGCCGAGCTTGACCGCGAGCAACCGTTTCATGCGCGACTCCTGTTGTTGGTTTGCTGAAGCGGCTAGTCCCCTCTCACGACACGACGATGACGATGAAAGGTTTTGTTAACAAGCGCCGTGCGGGCCGCCGGGCCGGCTGCGGAGGACGGGAGGAAACCTCGCGTTTACCCTGTTGGGGCACCCTTCGGACATGACGAGCCGCACCCTCGCGCAACTGGAAGCCGACATCGTGGCGCTGCGCGCCTCGGCGGAGCGCGCCGGCACCTCGCTTGCCTGCCTGTTCTCGTCGTCGGACGAGTTCGAGGCTGATGTGGTGCGGGTGCGGCGCGAGCAGGGCGCCTACCGCCAGCACGGTCGCTCGCGCCGTCCGCTGTGGATCGCGGCGCTGGTCGCCACGCTGGCGCTCGCTTTCATCCTGATCTGATCTGCCGTTGTCATTCCGGGGCGCGGCGAAGGCGCGAGCGCGGAATCCACAATCGGTTCGAGATCGCCCGGTCTGTGTCCATGGATCCTGGGCTCCTCGCTGCGCTCGGCCCCCGGATGACAAACGGGCGGCGATTGCTCGCCGCCCGCGATAGCTCAGTCCGCGCGGCGCTTACTTCAGGTTCGCCAGCGCCGTCAGGTCGAACGAGAACTTGCCGATGACGGTCGCGCCGCACCACGACGAGGCGCCGTTCGCCACGCCGCCGGGGTCGCCGGTCAGCACGAAGCACTGCGCCTTGGACAGATCGGTGTCGTGATAGCGCAGGTCGAAGGTGAAGATCTTGTAGGTGATGCCGCCGCCGATGTTCCAGTAGGTGTAGTCGGGCAGGTCGACGAAGGGCGGGCCGAACGCCGTCAGGTTGCCGATCCAGTAGTGCGCCGCCTCAGCCGACACGTATGCGCCCCAGTCGGACGGGAACCAGGCGCTCGGCGCGGTCAGCTTCACACTGCCGCCGGCATAGGTCGCCTTCGCGCCGGTCTGCAGCCAGTCCGGCGAGTAGTAGACGTACGGGCTGATGGCGAGCCAGTCGGTCACGGTCCAGGTCATCTTGCCGTAGACTTCCCAGAAGTCGGTGTCGGCGACCGTGAACGCCCCGAAGCCGAAATTCGTCCGGCTGACGCTCAGCAGAAACGGATCGGCGAAGAACAGCTGGTTCTCGCGCGGATACCAGTAGTACATGCCGCCGAAGTCGAACTGGACCGGACCGAAGGTCAGCCGGATGCCGCCGTAGAGGTCGAATTCGCCGGTTGGCTGCGTCGGCAGCTTGGTGCTCCAGCCCCAGATGCCGGCGTAAAGCTGGATATCCTTGGTGATGTTGCAGCGCGGCTCCGCATAGGCCCAGACGCCAGGGCCTTTGTCGGTCTGCGAGATGCCGCGGAAGTTATAGTCGCTCTGGATGCCGCCGCCGACCGCGAGGTCGAAGCAGGACGCGGGAGCGGTCTCAACCACTTTCGGCGGCGCCTTGCGCACGATGTCGGCCGCGAGCGCGGACGACGTTAAAACACCGAATGCGGCGATCGTTGTTGCGATGGTCTTGCTGATTGTCATTTTCTTTCCCCCGCCCACGCGGTTTGTGGCCCCAAGGATGTCAGTCAACTGATGTCCGTGAACTCAACGCGGCTGTCGTCCCCGGCAATACGCACCAACAACCTGGCGGCGATTGTGCCCGGCACAGAACGAAACCTCTGAGCCCAAAGAATCCGCAACTGCTGCCTGTTTGAGCGAAACGACTGGTTGCTCGAATGAATGCGGTTCGCTGTGACTCGAACGCAACAGTTGCTGCGGTTTGCCGCCTTGGCGTCGCGCATGTTCAGCAATCGAGAACGCGAACCACTGTCTCGATCGTCGCTATGAATCGAGTCGAGTGGTGCGCAACGTGCCCAACAAAAGGGGCGCTCCCGAAGGAGCGCCCGATTGTGGGCCGGCGTCGACGCAGCGTCGCCTAGGCCGCCGCCGACACCTTGGCGGTCGCAACCGAAGCGATCGTCTTCAGGATCTGCGAGGCGATCTGGTAGGGGTCGCCCATCGAGTTCGGACGACGATCCTCAAGATAGCCCTTGTAGCCGTTGTTGACGAAGGAGTGCGGCACGCGGATCGAGGCACCGCGATCGGCGACGCCGTAGCTGAACCTGTTCCACGGCGCCGTCTCGTGCTTGCCGGTCAGACGCTTGTCGTTGTCCGGACCGTAGACCGCGATGTGGTCCATCAGGTTCGCGTCGAACTGCTTCATCATCGCCTCGAAGTAGTCCTTGCCCCCGACCGTGCGCATGTACTCGGTCGAGAAGTTGCAGTGCATGCCGGAGCCGTTCCAGTCGGTGTCGCCGAGCGGCTTGCAATGCCACTCGATGTCGATCCCGTACGACTCGCAAAGCCGCATCATCAGATAGCGCGCCATCCACATCTGATCGGCGGCGGTCTTCGAGCCCTTGCCGAAGATCTGGAATTCCCACTGGCCCTTGGCCACCTCGGCGTTGATGCCTTCGTGGTTGAGGCCCGCGGCGAGGCAGAGGTCGAGATGCTTCTCGACGACCTCGCGCGCGACCGAGCCGACGTTCTTGTAGCCGACGCCGGTGTAGTAGGGGCCCTGCGGCGCCGGGTAGCCGGATTCCGGGAAGCCGAGCGGGCGGCCGTCCTTGTAGAAGAAGTACTCCTGCTCGAAGCCGAACCAGGCGCCGGCGTCGTCGAGGATAGCGGCGCGCTTGTTGGAGGGATGCGGCGTCTTGCCGTCGGGCATCATGACTTCACACATCACGAGGACGCCGTTGGTGCGTGCGGCGTCGGGGTAGACCGCGACCGGCTTGAGTACGCAGTCCGACGAGTGTCCCTCTGCCTGCATGGTGGACGAGCCGTCGAAGCCCCACAACGGAAGCTGCTCGAGCGCCGGAAACGCGTCAAACTCCTTGATCTGCGTCTTGCCGCGCAGGTTCGGGGTTGGCGTGTAGCCGTCGAGCCAGATGTACTCGAGCCTGAACTTGGTCATTCGATTCTCTCATGAGCTGATGAAGCGAGTTGTGAGCGAGCCCGGAAGCCCGGCAACCGACGGCGCGCCCGGCCGCGAATTGCTGAGGCAAACGCAAGCATTTCACGTGCCAATCGGTCAAAAGCAGCGCCTCGATCGGCGAACGCGGTGCAGCAACGGGATTTCGCACCGGCAGCAATGCTGGCCAAAGAAGCAAAAACGGCGCTGCTGATATTATAGCCAAATGCTGATTTTTAATGAGGCACGCTGAGCAATCGGCGTGCAGCAACGTTATATTGGGTCCCAAAGTTAGTGACTCGCGTGCGCCGGGACGCGCAACGGAGACGAAGGCGATGGCAATGAATATCCAAGACGGGTCGGCGACGATCTACCAGTTTCCCGCGCGCGGGCGTTATGCGGCCGCCGTGAGCGAGCGGGAGCGCGACGCAAGCGTGCAGCCGGCCAACATCGTGTACGGCAGCGGCTGGTATCACGACGAAGCGATCGAGGCCGAGCGCGCGCGGAAGAACTGACGCGCGCTTCGTCCTGCAGGCGGCATCAGCGAAAAGGGCGTCCCTTGCGGGACGCCCTTTCGATTTTTGAGCGGCCGCTGAGCCGCGATCAGCCCGAATAGTACATCACGAACTCGACCGGGTGCGGCGTGTGCTCGAACTTGATGACCTCAGTCATCTTCAACTCGATGTAGCTGTCGATGAAGTCGTCGTCGAACACGCCGCCGGCGGTGAGGTAGTCGCGATCCTTGTCGAGGCTGGCGAGCGCCTCGCGCAGCGAGCCGCACACCGTCGGGATCTTCTTCAGCTCCTTCGGCGGCAGGTCGTACAGATCCTTGTCCATCGCGGGACCCGGATCCATCTTGTTCTTGATGCCGTCGAGGCCGGCCATCAGCATCGCGGCGAAGCCGAGATACGGATTGGCGAGCGGATCGGGGAAGCGCACTTCGACGCGCTTCGCCTTCGGGTTGGTGGTGAACGGGATGCGGCACGAGGCCGAGCGGTTGCGCGCAGAGTAGGCGAGCAGCACCGGCGCCTCGAAGCCCGGGACCAGACGTTTGTAGGAGTTGGTCGTCGGGTTGGTGAAGGCGTTGATCGACTTCGCGTGCTTGATGATGCCGCCGATGTAGTGGAGGCAGGTCTCCGAGAGGTCGGCGTACTTGTTGCCGGCGAACACCGGCTTGCCGCCCTTCCAGATCGACTGATGGCAGTGCATGCCCGAGCCGTTGTCGCCATAGACCGGCTTCGGCATGAAGGTGGCGGTCTTGCCGTAGATGTGTGCGACCTGGTGGATGCAGTATTTGTAGACCTGCAGGTGGTCGGCCATCGTCACCATTGGGCCGAACTTCAGGCCGAGTTCGTGCTGGGCCGAGGCCACCTCGTGGTGATGCTTTTCCACGACCGCGCCCATCTTGGCCATCGCGGCGAGCATTTCGCCGCGCATGTCTTGCGCGGAGTCCTGCGGCGGGACCGGGAAGTAGCCGGCCTTGGTGTTGATGCGGTGGCCGAGATTGCCGCCCTCGTAGGGCGTGTCGTAGTTGGTCGGCAGTTCGATCGAGTCGAGCTTGTAGCCGGTGTTGTACGGATCGGCCTTGAAGCGCACGTCGTCGAACACGAAGAACTCGGCCTCCGGGCCGAAGTAGATCGTGTCGCCTACGCCCATCGACTTGACCATCGCCTCGGCCTTCTTGGCGATGCCGCGCGGATCGCGGTTGTAGGGCTCGCCGGTGGTCGGCTCGAGCACGTCGCACACGATCGACAGCGTCGTCTCGGCGAAGAACGGATCGATGCAGGCGGTCGCGGGATCCGGCATCAGGCACATGTCGGACTCGTTGATCGCCTTCCAGCCGGCGATCGAGGAGCCGTCGAACATGACGCCTTCGGCGAAGGTGTCCTCTTCGATCATCGTCTTGTCGAACGTCACGTGCTGCCACTTCCCGCGCGGGTCGGTGAAGCGGAAGTCGACGTATTTCACGTCGTTGTCCTTCATTTTCTTGAGGACATCTTTAGCCGTCGTCATGGGTCGCTTTCCCCTTGTTGATCACATTGCCCGGAGGACTTTTGCCCGCGCCTCAGATTGCGTCGATTCCGGATTCTCCGGTCCTGATCCGGATTGCTTCCTCGATGTTCGAGACGAAGATCTTGCCGTCCCCGATGCGGCCGGTTTGTGCCGCGCGCCGGATCGCCTCGACGGCTTTTTCAACCATGTCATCGCCGAGAACAACTTCGATCTTCACCTTGGGGAGAAAGTCCACGACGTATTCGGCACCCCGATAGAGCTCGGTGTGTCCCTTCTGACGGCCGAATCCCTTGGCCTCGGTGACGGTGATGCCCTGCAGGCCAACCTCCTGCAGCGCCTCCTTCACCTCGTCGAGCTTGAACGGCTTGATGATCGCCTCGAGCTTCTTCATCGCGTCTCTTGTCCTCCCGGGCCGCGAGGCTGTGCACTTGCAGCCGCGCCAACGGTTAGCAGGGTCCATGCCAAGGCGGTGGGCCGCTCGAAAGCCGTTTGTTTTGAGCCAGTTCTGCCCGCCGCGAAGGCTGTGTGCCGCGCGTTGCTTCTAGCTTTTGACCAAAGAATAGGCAATCAGCCTATTTTGCAGGCGACGGCTACAACCCACAGCCAACACTGGATTTCCGGGCGTTTTCGCGGCGCCGCTCTGCGCTATCCTGCAGGACGAGGCGAGCACGATGATCGAGCTTTTGACCCCCGACGAAATGGCGGCGTGCGACCGGCTGGCGATCGCATCCGGCGTGCCCGGCATCGCGCTGATGGAAAAGGCGGGCAGGGCGGTCGCTGATGCGGTGGCGCGCCGCCCACTCGGCACGCGGGTCACGGTGGTGGCGGGGCCGGGCAACAACGGCGGCGACGGGTTTGTGGCGGCGCGCGTGCTTATCGAGCGCGGCTATCCGGTGCGGCTCATGCTGCTCGGCAACGTCGCGGCACTGAAGGGTGACGCAGCCGAGGCTGCCAGGCGATGGAATGGTCCGGTCGAGGCGGCGGCACCCGAGCAGATTGCGGGCGCAGCCGTCATCGTCGATGCGCTGTTCGGCGCCGGACTGAATCGCGTGGTCGACGGTGAAGCGCGCGCGCTGATCGAAGCGATGAACGCGAGCGGCGCGACCATCGTCGCGATCGACCTGCCGAGCGGCATCAACGGCGCAAGCGGCGCCGTCATGGGTGCGGCCGTGCGGGCGAGCGAAAGCATCACGTTCTTCCGCCGCAAGCCGGGACACCTGCTGTTGCCGGGACGGCTGCACGCCGGAAAGGTGCGCGTCGCCGACATCGGCATTCCGGACAGCGTGCTCGACGAGGTGAAGCCGCGCGCATTCGCGAACGGGCCTGACTTGTGGGGACGGCAATTCCCGATCCCGCAATCCGGCGGCCACAAATACGCGCGCGGGCACGCCGTGGCGGTGTCGGGCGGCATCTCATTCACCGGCGCCGCGCGGCT
>DATEKY010000952.1:0-5386 GCA_035277225.1 Xanthobacteraceae bacterium | reverse complement strand
CTCGAACTCGGTCTTTCCGCCGAGCTGCCGCTCGATGCTTCCGGTGATGATCTTGGTGCCGAAGCCGGTCTTCGACGGCTTGTGCGTCTCCGGGCCCGCCGTCTCGTGCCATTGAATGACCAGCGCGTCGTCTTCGAGCGTCCATCGCACCATCAGCCTGCCCGAAGCGGACGACAGCGCGCCGTATTTCGCGGCGTTGGCGGCGAGCTCGTGCAGCGCGAGCGCGAGCGTCTGCGCCTTGGTCGGCTCGAGCAGGATCTCCGGCCCCGACACGGCCATCCGCTCCGAATGGGTCGAGCGGAACGGCGCAAGCTCCTCGTTGACCAGCTTGCCGAGGTCGGCGCCCTGCCAGCGCGAATTCGACAGCAGCACGTGCGCGCGCGACAGCGCCTTGATGCGGCCGTCGATGATCGACACGTAGTCCGCCTTGCTGTTCGCCTTGGTGAGACGCACGATCGACTGCACGATCGCCATCGCGTTCTTGGCGCGATGATCGACCTCGCGGGCGAGCAGCACCTGCCGCTCCTCGGCTTTCTTGCGCTGCGTGATATCCATCGTGACGCCGCTGATGCGGACGACCCTGCCGGTCTCGTCGCGCGTCGCGGCCGCCGTGCTCTCGCACCAGCGGATCTCGCCGTCGGGACGGCGCACGCGGAACTCGGCCTGATGCGCCTCGCCGCGTTGCAGCAGATCCTGCATCGCACGCTGCAGACCCTCCCAATCCTCGGGGACGATCAGCACTTTCAGATTCTCGGGCGTCGCGACGAACTCGCCCGGAACCACGCCGTAGATCTCATGCTGGCCTTCGTCCCAGACGATCTTCCCGTCGGTGAGGTCCCAGTCCCACGACCCCATGTTGCCGGCCGCAAGCGCGAAGCTGCGCCGCTTCTCGCTTTCCATCAGCCGCAGGGTCGAGGCCTCCAGCTCCGCCGTGCGCTCGGCAACGCGCCGCTCCAGCTCGGCATTCAGGAGCTCGAGCTGCCGGTTCTTGCGGTAGAGGTCGGTGAAGACGCGGACCTTGGCGCGCAGCACCTCCGGCACCACCGGCACCGGCACGTAATCGACCGCGCCCATTTCGTAGCCGCGCAGATGATCGATCTCGGCCAGATGAATCGCCGAGATGAAGATCATCGCGATCTTCTGGAAGCGCGGATGCTCGCGGATCATCGAGGCAAGCTCGAAGCCGTCCAGCTCCGGCATGCAGACGTCCATCAGGACGACCGCGATCTCGTTCTTGAGCAGATACTCCAGCGCTTCCTTGCCGGACGAGGCCTTGATGAGGTTTTCCCCGAGCTCGCGAAGGATCACCTCGTAGGTCAAGAGCTTCGAGGGCTGGTCGTCGACCAGCAGGATGTTGACTTTCTCGTCCGGTCTCATGAGCTCGCCCGCCCTAGCGGTGCAGCCACATCCGCAAGGCGGACAGGAGCTGTTCGGTGTTGACGGGTTTCGCCAGATAGTCGGACGCGCCGGCCTCCAGGCACTTCTCGCGATCGCCCTTCATCGCCTTCGCGGTCAGCGCGATGATCGGCAGCCGCCGATACTCGGGCTGTTCGCGGATGACGCGCATGGTCTGATAGCCGTCCATTTCCGGCATCATGATGTCCATCAGCACGATCGCGAGTTCCGGCGTGTTCTCGACGATCTCGACCGCCTCCTTGCCGGTCGTCGCGGTCAGCACGCGCATGCCGCGCCGCTCGAGCACGCTGCTCAGCGCGAAGATGTTGCGCGCGTCGTCGTCGACCAGCAGGACCGTGCGTCCGACCAGATCCTCGTCCGAGCTGTTCAGCCGCTCCAGCATGCGCTGCTTCTCCGACGGAAGGTCGGTGACGATGCGGTGCAGGAACAGCGCGGTCTCATCCAGCAGCCGCTCGGGCGACTCGACGCCCTTCACCACGATGCTGCGCGCCATGGTGTGCAGCTGCGCGTCCTCGTCGGCCGACAATTCGCGCCCGGTGAACACGACGACCGGCACCTCGGTGAGCGTGTCGTCGTGGCGGATTTCTTCCAGGACCTCGAAACCGGTCATGTCGGGCAGGCGCAGGTCGAGCACCACGCAGTCGTATTGCTGTTCTCGCAGGCTGGCGAGTGCGGCCTTGCCGGTTCCGGCAGTGTCGATCTCGATATCGTCGTAGCCGAGCAGTTCGCGGATGCTCATCTGCTCGGCCGGATTGTCCTCCACCACGAGCAGCCGCTTGCGCCGCGGCCTGGCGTATTCCTTGATCCGCGCGATGGCGGATTCCACGCCCTCGGTCGTGGTCGGCTTTGTGACGAACGAGAACGCGCCGCGCGCGAGCGCATGCTGGCGGTCTTCATCCAGCGTGATGATCTGCACCGGAATGTGCCGGGTCAGCGGGTTCTGCTTGAGCTGGCTCAGCACCGTCCAGCCGAGCATGTCGGGCAGGAACACGTCGAGCGAGACCGCCGTCGGCTGGAATTGCTTGGCCAGATCCAGCGCATCGACGCCGCGCATCGCGATCAGCACCTTGAAGCCGTGATCGCGCGCGAGGTCCATGATGATGCGCGCGTAGTGCGGGTCGTCTTCGACGATCAGCAGGATGCTGTCGCCCGGCGCGATGTCGAGACGGTCGTCCGGGATGGATTCGGCAGCGCGTTCCGCCGGCAACGCAAACTCGCTGCTCTTCTCCACCAGGGCCGGCGCGTCCGGCGCCACGCGCATGCCGAGCGTCGGGCCGACGTATTTGAGCGGAACATAGAGCGTGAACGTTGAGCCCTTGCCGGGCACGCTGCGCAGCTGGATTTCGCCGCCGAGCAGATTGGCAAGCTCGCGGCTGATCGCGAGGCCGAGTCCGGTGCCGCCGTATTTCCGGCTGGTGCTGGCGTCGGCCTGCTGGAACGCCTCGAAGATGATGCGCTGCTTCTCGAGCGGGATGCCGATGCCGGAATCCGTCACCTCGAACGCGACGACCGCGGACTGGTTGAGCAGCGCGTGATCCGGCGACCAGCCGCCCACCGCCGCCGAGACCTTGAGCTGAACCGAACCCTGCTCGGTGAACTTGAACGCGTTCGACAGCAGGTTCTTGAGCACCTGCTGCAGGCGCTTGGAGTCGGTGGTGATGGTGCGGCCGAGGTTCTGGTCGATCTCGACGTCGAACACGAGCTGGCGATTGTCCGCCTCGTGACGGAACGGCCGGGCGGTCGCCTCGACCAGATTGCTCAGCAGCACTTCCTGCGCGTCGACCGTGACGGTGCCGGACTCGATCTTCGAGAGATCGAGAATGTCGCTGATCAGGTTCAACAGGTCGGTCCCGGCGCCGTGAATGGTGCGGGCGAACTCCACCTGCTTCGGCACCAGATTGCCGTCGGGGTTTTCCGACAGCTGCTGGCCGAGAATCAGGATGCTGTTCAGCGGCGTGCGCAGCTCGTGCGACATGTTGGCGAGGAATTCGGACTTGTACTTCGAGGTCAGCGCCAACTCCGTCGCCTTGTCCTCGAGCGCGCGGCGGGCCTGCTCGATCTCCTGGTTCTTGCGCTCGACCTCGACGTTGCGCTCGGCCAGCTGCTGCGCCTTCTGCTCGAGCTGCTCGTTGGTCTGCTGCAGCTCCTTTTGCTGCGCCTGCAATTCGCCGGCGAGCTGCTGCGACTGCTTGAGGAAGCCCTCGGTCTGCATCGTCGCCTCGATACTGTTGAGCACGATGCCGATCGAGTCGGTGAGCTGTTCGAGGAACGCCATCTGCAAGGTGGTGAACGCGGTGACCGAGGCGAGCTCGATGACGGCCTTGACCTCGTTCTCGAACAGCACCGGCAGGACCACGATGTTCTGCGGCACGACCTTGAACAGCGCCGAGCCGATCGGCACCGCGTGCGTCGGCATCGCGGTGATCAGCATGCGGCGCTTCTCGATCGCGCATTGCCCGATCAACCCTTCGCCGAGACCGATCCGTTGCGCGTGACCGTTGACGCCGTCATCCGCGAATGCCGAGAGCAGCCGCAGGGTCGGCGTCTCCTCGGCCTCGACCTGATAGATCACGCCGAGTTGCGCGTTGACCAGCGGCGTCAGTTCGCTCAGCAGCATCCGGCCCACGGTCTGCAGGTCGCGCTGGCCCTGCAGCATGTTGGTGAAGCGCGCGAGGTTGGTCTTGAGCCAGTCCTGCTCGGTGTTGCGGTCCGTGGTGAGCCGCAGGTTGTCGATCATCGTGTTGATGTTGTCTTTCAGCTCCGCGACCTCGCCGCGCGCCTCGGCCTGAATCGACCGCGTCAGGTCGCCCTTGGTCACCGCGGTCGCGACCTCGGCGATCGCGCGCACCTGCGTGGTCAGGTTGGTCGCCAGCAGGTTGACGTTGCCGGTGAGGTCCTTCCAGGTGCCGGCCGCGCCGGGCACGTTGGCCTGGCCGCCGAGACGGCCCTCGACGCCGACTTCGCGCGCCACGGTGGTGACCTGATCGGCGAAGGTCTCGAGCGTGCCGGTCATGTTGTTGATGGTCTCGGCCAGCGCCGCGACCTCGCCCTTCGATTTCACCGTGAGGTTCTGCTTCAGGTCGCCGTTCGCCACCGCGGTCACGACCTTCACGATGCCGCGCACCTGCTCGGTCAGGTTCGCCGCCATGACGTTCACGGTGTCGGTCAGGTCCTTCCAGGTTCCGGCGACGCCCGGCACCTCGGCCTGGCCGCCGAGCTTGCCCTCGGTGCCGACCTCGCGCGCGACGCGCGTCACTTCCGAGGCGAACGCGTTGAGCTGATCCACCATCGTGTTGATGGTGTTCTTCAGCTCGAGAATCTCGCCTTTCACGTCGACCGTGATCTTGCGCGAGAGGTCGCCGCGCGCCACTGCGGTGGTCACCTCGGCGATGTTGCGCACCTGCGTGGTGAGGTTCGCGGCCAGCAGGTTGACGTTGTCAGTGAGGTCCTTCCAGGTGCCGCCGACGCCGGGCACGAGCGCCTGACCGCCGAGACGGCCGTCGGTGCCGACCTCGCGCGCCACGCGCGTCACTTCGGCCGCGAACGCGTTCAGCTGATCGACCATCGTGTTGATCGCTTCCTTGAGCTGCAGAATCTCGCCGCGGACGTCGACGGTGATCTTCTTGGAGAGGTCGCCGTTTGCGACGGCGATCGTGACGTCCGCGATGTTCCGGACCTGCGCGGTCAGGTTGCCCGCCATCGAGTTCACAGAGTCGGTCAGGTCTTTCCACGTCCCGCCCACGCCCGGTACGTCGGCCTGCCCGCCGAGCTTGCCTTCGGTGCCGACCTCGCGGGCAACGCGCGTCACCTCGGAAGCGAAGGAGTTGAGCTGGTCGACCATCGTGTTGATCGTGTTCTTGAGCGCGAGAATCTCCCCGCGGACGTCCACGGTGATCTTCTTGGATAGGTCGCCCTTCGCCACGGCGGTCGTCACGTCCGCGATGTTCCGGACCTGCGCGGTCAGGTTGCT
>DATEKY010000951.1:0-2524 GCA_035277225.1 Xanthobacteraceae bacterium | reverse complement strand
GGCGCGAAGCGCCGGGAGGGGGACTTACTTCATGAAACTCAGTGCTCGTCGTTTCGCGACAGCCTCAGCAATCGCTTCCTGACAACCCGTGCCATTGCGCATCACCTCGTTATTCCAGAACCGCAGCACCTCAAAGCCCTGCGAACGCAGCCACGCGGTCCGCGTGGAATCCTTGACCGCGCCATCCGGCTCGTTGTGCTGGCTACCGTCAACTTCGATGACAACGCGTCCCCCGAGCCAGACGAAGTCGCCGACATAATGTCCAATCGGCGCCTGCCTTCTGAATGGAATGCCGTCATCGCGAAACGGCCGCAGCAACCGCCACATCTTCCGCTCAGCATCGGTTTGATCGCGACGGAGGCGTTTTGCGGTCGAGCGCGTGCGCGCATCAATGTTGGTGTGCGGCATGAGCCGCATATTAGCAGATCGTGTTTGGACAGGCCCCCTCCGGCTCGCTTCGCTCGCCACCTCCCCCACAAGGGGGGAGGTGGAGCACGCGGCACGTTCGGCGTCCCACAATCAGATTCTGATTGCAGCTATTACACCCGCCCCTACTCCTTCGGCGGCACGGTGCGCAGATAGGCGACGATCGCGTCGAGGTCGGCCGCGGTCATGTTCTTGTAGAAGCCGAAGCCCATCGGCGGCTTCAGGCGCGAGCCGTCCTTGCGGATCCCGTCCGTGATCGCGCGCTTGATCTCGTCGTCGGTCCAGGCGCCGATCCCCTTCTCCTTGTGCGAGGTGATGTTGCGCGACACCGACGTGCCCCACGGCCCGGGGAATTCGAACCCGCCCTTGCCGTAGGAGGTCTCGAACTCGCGGCCGCGCGGTCCCATCGGCGTGTGGCATTCGAAGCAGTGCCCGATGGTGGCGAGATAGAAGCCCTTCTTCACCTTGTCGTTCATGTCGGCATCGGTGAACGGCTTCTCGGCGCCCGGCAGGATGTGGCGCGGCAGCGCGATGCGATAGATCGGGGCCGGCGTCTCCTGCTTCACCGGCTTCACGGTCTTGAGATAGGCGACGATCGCGTTGAGGTCGCCCGGGGTGAGGATCTCGTAGAAATCGTACGGCATGATCGCGGCGAGCCGCACGCCGTTCGGCCGCTCGCCCTTCTGCAGCGCCTTCTTGATATCGGCATCGCTCCACGAGCCGATGCCGGTCTCCTTGTCCTGCGTGATGTTGGAGGCCGTCACCTTGAACGGCGGCTCGTCCCAGGACAGCCCGCTCGAGAGATCGCGTTCGAACACCGGCGCGCCGCGCTCGCCCTTCGGCGTATGGCAGTTCTGGCAGGTCATGATCGTGTTGACGAGATACTTGCCGCGCTCGACCGGCGCCTGCGCCAGCGCAGAACCGGCCGACGCGACCAGCGCGGCCGCGAACATCAATCCACGTACGATCATTGTGCTTTCCCCTGCCGATCGGCATGCCCAGTATCGCCGCCTCACCGCGGCCGACTCGCACATCTTAATTGTTCTTGTTCGCGTGTCAGCAGGTGGGCAGCGCCTGGGCGCGCAAAACAAAAGAGCGGCGCGAAGCGCCGCTCTTGAAAACCTGCGATTGAAGGGCGCCGTTACGCGGCGGCCGGCTCCTCGGCGCGGCGCTCCGCGACCGGCCCGGAATCCTGCCCGCGCGCATCGACGTCGCGGTCGACCAGCTCGATCACGCCGACCGGCGCGCTATCGCCGTAGCGGTAGCCGGCCTTGAGCACGCGGGTGTAGCCGCCGGCGCGGTCCTTGTAGCGGGGGCCGAGCACGTCGAACAGCTTCTTCACCATCGGCGGGTCGCGCAGCTCGGCCTGGGCCTGGCGGCGCGCATGCAAGTCGCCGCGCTTGGCAAGCGTGATCAGCTTCTCGACCACGGGACGCAGGTCCTTCGCCTTCGGCAGCGTGGTGATGACCTGCTCGTGCTTGATCAGCGCGGAGGCGAGATGCTGGAACAGCGCCTTGCGCTGGTCCGACCGGCGGCTGAACTTGCGGTGGGCGTTACCGTGACGCATTGAGTTGGTCCTTTAACTCTCCCCACGCGCGCGGAGCGACATGGGTCCCGGATCGCGCGGCGCTACGCGCCGCCTGCCCGGGATGACAGCTCAGTAATGGTCCTCGAAGCGCTTGGCCAGCTCTTCGATGTTCTCCGGCGGCCAGCCCGGCACTTCCATGCCGAGATGCAGGCCCATCTGCGCCAGCACTTCCTTGATCTCGTTCAGCGACTTGCGCCCGAAGTTCGGCGTGCGCAGCATCTCGGCCTCGGTCTTCTGCACCAGGTCGCCGATGTAGACGATGTTGTCGTTCTTCAGGCAGTTGGCCGAACGCACCGAAAGCTCGAGCTCGTCCACCTTCTTGAGGAAGGCCGGATTGAAGGCGAGGTCCGGAATGACTTCCGAGACGACTTCCTTGCGCGGCTCCTCGAAGTTCACGAACACGTTGAGCTGGTCCTGCAGGATGCGCGCCGCATAGGCGAGTGCGTCCTCCGGCGACAGCGCGCCGTTGGTCTCGATCTGCATGGTCAGCTTGTCGTAGTCGAGGATCTG
>DATEKY010000950.1:0-4719 GCA_035277225.1 Xanthobacteraceae bacterium | reverse complement strand
CGCGCGGCGAGCGGTCCGGATCGAAGCGATGGCGCAGTCCGAGCGCGATCATGATCGCGGCCGCCGCTGCGGCGTAGATCGGCGTGAGCCAGGTCACGGGCCCGAGCACGGTCTGCAGCAGCGCAACAATCCAGATGCTGGTCCCGCTGACGAAGCCTTCCTCCTGCAGGTACCCCTGCCCGAGAAAGCCGAGCACGGCTTTGCCGGCGCCGAGGTAGGGCAGATAGCAAATGAGGATCGTCGCTACGATGGCGAGCGGCACGCGCCAGTCCCATGGGCGCCAGAAGGCCGGCAGCACCAGCACCGCGTAAGGCTTCGCCAGCGCGGCGAGCGTGACCGCAACCGCGCCGCCGACCCGGTGCGCGCGCACCAGCAGCCAGACGCCGAGCATCATCAGCGCCACCATCAGCGCTTCGACGTGGCCGTTGTTGGCGATTTCGAACACCGCGAGTGGGTGCCACGCATAGGCGACGACGGTCGTCACCGGCAGCGCGAGGCGGCGCAGCAAGCCGATCACGATCGCCACGATCACGACCTCGCAGCCGACCATCGCGAGCCGCATCATGGTCGCGGTTTCGGCCATCCGGCTGACGACGATAAAGAACATTTCGGCGAGCGGCGGATAGGCGGTGACCGCATAGTCGGCGCGGTTGATGTTGGGATAGATCGCGGCATCGCGCAGCGCGGCCAGCGCGGCGTCGGCCGGCACGTAGCGATAGGGATTGAAACCCGCCGCCTGCACGCGGCCGTCCCAGATGTAGCGGTAGAGATCGGTCGAGAGCAGCGGCTCGATCCCGACGAGTGCGAGCCGAATCGCGAGCGCGAAGCCGAGCACGATCATCAGTCCGCTGCGGGCCGGCACGTGGACGGCGCAGCGCGTGGCGAAGATCGTGACCAGCCCGGACGCGGCGAGTGCCGGGATGAAGACCGCATACTCGAACCGGGCCACGATCCATGGCGCCGCGATCGCGAAGCCAAGCAGGACGCAGCCGGCGAGACAGAGACAGATGACTGCAGACGTATCCTGACGCGCAGAGACGTCAGCCATCATCACCGCGCGGATCCGGCGCGCAGTGGCGCGGCGCGCGCCAGTAGGTGCGCGCGCGTGGCCGGGGCGTCCGCGCCCGGGAACGCATCGGCGAACGGCGGCTCGCCGGCCAGCTCGGATTCGAGCGTGGCGAGCGACGCGGCATCGTCCACGTCGTACCAGCCCGGCACCGTGACCACCGGAAGATCGATTTCGGCGGCGCGCTCCACTGTTTTCCCGAACACCGCCGCGGTGCTCCACGGGATGTCCTGGTAGAGCCGCGGATGCATGTTTGAAACACCGATCAGCGTATAGCCGCCGTCGAGCGCGGGGCTGAGCACGACCGCGTTGCCGCGGCGCGTGGCGCTGACCGCCGCGCTGAGGATCGCGGCCGGCAAGGTCGGGCTGTCGGCATTGACCATGATGGCGCCGGCATGGTTGCGCAGCAGTTCGCGCGTCGCCGTCATCAACCGCACCCCGAAATCCCCGTCGCATTGCGGCAGCAGCCGAAAGCCCGGCGGCAGCAGCGTGCGCAGCGCGCCCTCGGTCCCGACCGGCGTGTAAACCGCATAGCCGGTCGAGGCGCCATCGCGCGCAACCTCCGCAATGGTGACCGCGAGATCGCGGATAAAGCAAGCCGAGATCGCCGCGCATTCGTCCGGCCGCAACGGCGGCGAGAGGCGGGTTTTCGAGAGGCCGGGGGCCGGCGTCTTGCAGAAAATGCCGATTGCGATCGTCTGCACGCTGCCCCCTTTTCGTCGCCTGACTGAGGGTAATGATGGACGCCGCCGCCGGTTCCGTCACATCACGAGTCGGTCGGCATCCATCACGCCGCCTACACGATTTTGTGGGGCGATCGTGTACAGGCTCACTTCGCCCGCACGCTCGACGTGATCGAGGCCACGACCTTGTTGGCGGTGTCGAACTGCTCCTTGCGGTTCGCGATGTTGTGGCGCCTCGCGATCCAGTCGAAGTCGGTGTAGACCGCGTAGACATCGCCCTTCTCGTCCTGGATCACCAGCAGCCGCACCGGCCAATCAAGCCCGGAGTTCGGGTTCGACGTCAGGAACAGCGTGCCGAGCGGCGGGTTGCCGAACACCAGCAGGGTCGAGGGGCGCAGCGTGACGCCGGCATTTGCCGCGAGCTTCGACTGGTCGATCTCGGAGAAGAACATGATGCCCTTCGCGGCGATGTCCTGCTTCAGCCGCGCGATCGTCTCGCTGACCGAATAGGCACTCTTCACTTTGACGATGCCGTCTTCGGCCTTGCCGACCGCCGCGGATGTGACGGTCAGGGCGAAGGCGAAGAGAACGGCTGAGGAGGCGCGCAGAATGTTGGCAGGCATGGGTGGCTCCTTGCGTTTGGTTTCGCCAGGGAGCATGTGCGTTTCGCGCGTTGCGATGAAATATCGGCTTGCTCTGGTTTCGATGCTGCGGCGCTATCAGCGCAGCTTCACCGCGAGCGCGGCCGCGACGACGAGCGACAGTGCAATGCCGCCGACGCACGCGCTCCAGCCGAGACGGTCGAACAGCTGGCCGAGCAGCGCGGTCCCGACGAGCCCGCCGGCGAAATAGCTCGCCAGATAGATCCCGCTCGCCGCGCCTTTGTCTTCGGTCGCGGCGCGGCCGACGAAGCCGGTGGCGACGGCCTGCGCGAAGAAGGTGCCGATGCCGACCACTGCGAGGCCGATGAGAACCGACGGAAGTTGACCGGTCAGCAGCAGCGGCAAGCCGAGACCTGCCAACGCCAAAGCGCCCCAGAGCGCGGGCCGTGTGCCGATCACCTGCGCCACGCGGCCGGCGAGCAGAGTCGTGACGATGGCGGGAAGGAAGACAAAATAGACCAGCCCCAGGCTCATCGGCCCGAGCGACAACGGCGCCGCGACCAGCACGAAATTGACATACGTGAACGTGCCGATGAACGCGAACAGGATGCAGAAGCCGATGCCGAACGCAGCGCGCAGCCTTGTGTCGCGCAGATGCCGCAGCCAGTCCGGCCGGACCGCGGCACCCATCGGCATCGGCTCGGTGCCGTGGATCGTGAAAAAGACCAGCACGGCCCCGGCGAGGTTCAGCGCGGAAAAGAAATAGAAGTTCGCCGCAAGCCCGAGATGATCGGCAACGCCCGCCGAGATCAGGCGGCCGATCAGATTGCTCGCGACGTTGCCGGTGATGTAGGCGGCGAACGCGCCGCCGGCGTCCATCGCGCTGCATTCCTCGCCGAGATAGGCGAGCGTCAGCGTGAAGGCCGACGCCATGCAGAGACCTTGTGCGGCGCGCAACACGGCGAACGTCGTGAGGTCCGGCGCGCTCGCCAGCAGTGCGGTCGGAACGGCGAGCAGCACCAGGCTCGCGAGGATGCCGAGCCGCCGGTCGATATGGCGATCGAACAGCGCGACCGTCAATCCTGCGACCGCCATGCCGAACGTCGAGGCGTTCACCGCGAGGCCCATCGCGGCGGGGGTCACCTGATAGGCGCGCGCGAGCGAGGGAAGGATCGCCTGGGTGGCGAACAGATCGACCACGGTGAGGAAGGCGGTCAATCCGATGATGATCGTGCGCCGCGCGACGGTCATCGCGCTCGTGTGGGTAACGGCTATCGTTGCTTGCGACATGTCATTCGGCCGCACGCAGCATCGGCTCGTGCAGGATCACGCCCTCGCGCAGATCGACATCGCGCGCCCATGGCGCTTGCTCGAGCGTGTGCATCGTCTTCTCGTAGCCGGCCTGCCAGCGCATGCGGATGCTGGAGGGGCTGAAGTCGACGTCCTTGGTGTGGTTCTCGTTGTCGAGCTGCGGCGCAAGCAGCCGCACCACATGCATCGTGGTCGGGCAGCCGTAGGCGGTCAGCGCGCGCGCCTGTGGCGAAACGCGCACGCTCTCGGGCACCAGCTTGGCCAGATCGTCGATGACGTGGCGCATCCGGTGCAGTTGCTGCTGGCGCGCGATGTGGCTCGCGACCCGGCTCGAATACTGGATGTCCTTGTGGCGGTTGAGCACTTCCCAGATCGTGCCAGGCTCGTCGCCCACCGGATTCCACAGGTGCACCGCGAAGATCAGCGAGCTCTTGCGCGGGTTGTCGTCGAACACGGCCTCGGTCGGCGTGTTGGAGAGGATGCCGCCGTCCCAATAGAGCTCGCCGTCGATCCGCACGGCTGGAAAGGCCGGCGGCAGCGCGCCCGACGCCATCACGTGCCGCACATCGAGCGGCATGTCGCGGCTGTCGAAGTATTTCATCGTGCTGGTGCGCACATGCGCGGCGCCGACGGTGAGGCGCGGGCCGCCTGCATTGATCAGCGAGAAATCGACAAGCTCGCCGAGCGTCTTCTCCAGCGGCGCGGTCGAGTAGAAGCCGGCCGCATCGACGCCGAGCGGCACGTGCGTGCCGAGAAACGCGCCGGGATTGGGCTCGAAGAACTCCGGGATGCCGCGGAACAGTGTTTGCCAGTAGGAGATCGTGTCGGGTATGCCGGTCCACGATGGAATGGCGAAGGCCGGGCGGTGCGCCATACGCCGCCAGAACTCCGTGAGCCGGCCGAGGCGTTCGGACGCCGGATTACCGGCGATCAGGCTGGCGTTGATCGCGCCGATCGAGGTGCCGATGATCCAGTCGGGCTCGATGCCGCCCTCGTGCAGTGCCTGGTAGACGCCGGCCTGATAGGCGCCGAGCGCGCCGCCGCCTTGCAGCACCAG
>DATEKY010000949.1:0-6380 GCA_035277225.1 Xanthobacteraceae bacterium | reverse complement strand
TAGGTGCGCGCAAGCGACGGGTCGAGCACGTCCGGGTCTTCGGCCAGCCCAATCCGCAGCGCGGACTGCGCCGCCGCGGTTCCACAACTCAATGCGACGAATGCGGCAGCCGCCGCGAGACGCATGGCTTTCATTGTTGTTCTCCCTCCGAACCGGTCACGAGATCGCAGGCGCGCCGCCCGAACGCCCTGCCCCGACTGTATCAACACCGCGCCCGCCCTGCACGTCCTGCCCGAACGCCCCGACCAGGCGTTCGAGGGCCGCAGAACGCTCGTTGACGACCTGTACAGCGACCGGCGGAAGCTCCTGCCAGCGGTGGCAGGCGGTCGCGTGATCGCCGGTTGCGATCAGCGCCGGGCGTTCGACCCTGCAGCGCTCGATCGCATGCGGGCAGCGCAGATGGAGATGGCAGCCGGACGGCGGATCGATCGGGCTCGGCACGTCGCCCTGCAGGATGCGCCGCTCGCGGCGCGCGCCGGGGCGCGGCACCGGGATCGCGGACAAGAGTGCCTGCGTATACGGGTGGCGCGGCGACGCGAACAACTCGTCCGTCGGTGCGCTCTCGACGATGCGGCCGAGATACATCACCGCCACGCGGTCCGCGATGTGCTTCACCACGGCGAGATCGTGCGAGATGAAGATGTAGGCGAGCCCGAGCCGGCGCTGCAGATCGCGCAGCAGGTTGAGCACCTGCGAGCGGATCGACACGTCGAGCGCGGATACCGGTTCGTCGCAGACGATCAGCTTCGGCTCGACCGCCAGTGCACGCGCGATCACGATGCGCTGGCGCTGGCCGCCGGAGAACTCGTGCGGATAGCGCGGCGCGAAGCGGGGCTGCAGCCCGACCATGTCGAGCAGTTCGGCGACGCGTTCACGCCGCCGCGCCGAGGGCACGATGTCATGCAGCGCAAGCGGCTCGGCCAGGATGTCGCCGACCGTCATGCGCGGATTGAGCGACGCATAGGGATCCTGAAACACGAGTTGCGCCTGGCGGCGGAACGCGCGCACGCCGGCCTCGCTGAGCGCGAACACGTCCTGCCCGTCGAAGCGCATGCGCCCGGCGGTCGGATCGACCAGGCGCAGCACAAGCCGCCCCACGGTCGACTTGCCGGAGCCGGACTCGCCGACCAGCGCCAGCGTCTTTCCGGCCTCGACCGTGAAGTCGACGCCGTCGACCGCCTTCACGTGGCTGAGCGGTCGGCCGAACACGGAGCGGCGCGCGACGAAATGCTTCACCAGTCCGTCGGCCTCGACCAGCGCGGTCATGTCCCTCTCCCCGCTTGCGGGGAGAGGGTGGCGAGCGAAGCGAGCCGGGTGAGGGGGACTCTCCACGAGCGCCGTGTAGCGAAAGTGCCCCTCACCCGACCCGCCTTCGCTACGCTGCGGCGGGTCGACCTCTCCCCGCAAGCGGGGAGAGGTGAAAGAAGAAAATCGACTAGCGCGGTCATGCGGCGAGCCTTTCGAGCGGCGCGCGCAGGCAGCGCGACCAGCGCCCGCCCAGGTCGACCACCGGCGGCGGCGCGGCGCGGCATTCCTCCAGCACGAACGGGCAGCGGTCGGCGAAGCGGCAGCCGACCGGCGGAGAGGCCATGTCCGGCACGACACCCTCGATCACGGCAAGCCGGTCGGCGCGGAGATCGAGCCGCGGGATCGAGGCAAGCAGCCCGACCGTGTAGGGATGCTGCGGCGCCTCGAACAGCGCGTCGGCCGGCGCGCGCTCGACGATTTCGCCCGCGTACATCACGGCGACCTCGTCGCAGACTTCGGCCACGACGCCGAGGTCGTGCGTGATGAGGATGATCGCGGCGTCGCTGGTGCGCTTGAGATCGCGCATCAGGTCGAGGATCTGCGCCTGGATCGTCACGTCGAGCGCGGTGGTCGGCTCGTCGGCGATGAGCAGTTCGGGATCGCAGGCGAGCGCGATGGCGATCATCGCACGCTGGCGCATGCCGCCGGACAGCTTGTGCGGATAGTCGTCGATGCGTTGCTCGGGCGAGGGAATGCCGGCGCGGCGCAGCAGCGCGACCGCCCTCTCGCGCGCCGCGCGCTCGCTCAAATCGCGATGGCGCACCAGCACCTCGGTGATCTGCTCGCCGATGGTGTAGCTCGGGTTGAGCGAGGTCATCGGCTCCTGGAAGATCATCGCCATCCGGTCGCCGCGCAGGTCGCGCAGGTCACGATCCGGCAGGTCGAGCAGCGAGACGCCGTCGAACGTCACCGAGCCCGTCACCTCGGCGCTTTGCGCGGGCAGCAGGCCCATCACGGCCAGCGAGGTGACGCTCTTGCCGCAGCCGGACTCGCCCACCAGCCCAAGCGTGCTGCCGCGCGCGAGCGCGATGTCGACGCCGTCGACCGCGACGGTGCGGCGCCCGCGATCGCCGTGAAACACGACGCGCAGGTTCTCGATCGCCAGCAGCGGCGCGGTCATTATTTCGGCTCGACTGCGAGCGCCGCCGCGATGCCGGCGTCGATCCTGGCGCGGTCGAACACGCCGGACGGATTCTTTGAATTCGGCAGGAATTGCGAGAAATGCACCCAGCGCTCGCGGCTCACCGTCTCGAGCCGCTCAAGCTCGGCAAGCGGGTCGGCGTGATCGTCCACGCGCAAGTCGAGGTCGGGCCACTCCTCCTCGCCGTAGATGACCAGCGCGGCCGACTGCTTGCCGCGCTTGTCGCCGCCGGCGGCCTCGCCCGCCTTCAGCGCCGCGATCAGGCGGCGCGGGAACGGCAGCGCGGCGTTCGCCGCATAGGCTTTGGCCGTGTCCTCGATCACGGCAGGCCCGGCCAGCATGTTGCCGGCCACCGAGAAGCCCTCGCCCGCCGTATGGCCGCACCAGTCGATGCAGGCCGGGCCGGTATGCGCCGCGATGCGGCCGTGACGGTCCATGATGTGCACCTGGCGGTGGTCGCGGCCTTCGTCGCCGCTGGTCAGCGTGCGGACGATCTCCTCGGACGGCAGGTCATTCTGCAGAAACGTCAGGCCACGGACCCCATAGAAGGGATTCACCAGCGCCTGCGTGGCAATCGCGCCGACGCCCGAACGGATGAATGGCACGCGGCAGCCGACCGCGAAATTCTTGGTCGCGACCGCAATGCCGAACGCCTTGGTGGCTGGGTCGCGGGCGATCAGGGACCAGGTCATTGCGTCATCTCTGTCGGAGCTTAGCCAATCGGTTCCAGTGTTGACAGGCACAAGGCGTGCCGCCAAGAACCGCGCGGGGATAATCACACCAGATGACGCATTCGTTCAATGCGCCCGGGCTGACCTTGTGGCAACGGCTCGTCGCGCCGCAAGGCTTTATCGCGGCGGTGCTGGTCGTCACCGCGCTTTACGCCGCGTTGCAACTGACGCCCTCGTCCTACGCGCTCGCGCTGCAGATGATCGGGGTGAACGACGCCGGTCCCTTGTTCGGGTTCGCGCAGCCGATACGCTCCGACGAGTGGGCGGTGTGGACGCCCTATGTGCAGATCGCGGTCAACAACGGCTTCGAGCGCGTCGAGCATATTTCCCCCTACGAGGCGGATTTGCGCAACTTCAACGCGCTGCCGCTGTGGGACTGGGGCCTGGTGTTCAAGCCGCAGATGTGGGCGTTCTTCGTGGCTCCGCCCGCGGCCGCGTTCTCGCTGATGTTCGCCATCCTGCTCGCGGCCTGCTGGATCGGCTGGTACCTGCTGGCGCGCGAGCTGCGCTTTTCCGATAGCGCGGCCGCGATCTTCTCGCTCAGCATGTTCGCGCTGCCCTACGTGCAGCTGTGGTGGACGACGACCGGCCCGCTGATCGCGTTCTTTCCGTGGCTGCTGCTCGCCTGCATCGTGCCGATGCGGGCCGGGCTGCGCATTCCGCTCCTGGTCTGGATCACCGGCACGTTCCTGCTGTCGCATTTCTACATGATCGTCATCGGCTCGCTCGCCTTCGCGGGCGGGATCGTCGTGCTCGCGCTGCGCCCGGATGTGCTCACCTTGCGGCGCATCGCAGTTTGCCTCGCGGGCGGCGCGATCGGGTTCGGCCTTGTCGTGCTGTACCTGTGGGGGCCGTTCCAGATCATGGCCGATACGGTCTATCCCGGACACCGCGACAATCTCCCCGGCGGGATCGTGCCGTATTCCTGGCTGCTGGCGCACTTGTTTCCGCACTTCGTCTCGTCGCGGTGGGAGGCGTTCTACTGGAACGATCTCGAGATCGGGACCGGCGGCTCCTATGCGCTGCTGTTCACGCTGGTGTTCGTGAACGTCGCCCGCCTGCGCGACGTCATCGCCGCGCGCACCGAGGAAGACCGCGCGACACGCTGGGCGCTCGCGGTCCTCGGGATCGGCGTTCTGACGATCCTCGCGTGGTGGTGCCTGCCGATCCCGTCATACGTCGTGAAGCCGTTGTTCTGGAACACGAGCGCGCCGCAACGGCTCGCTTTCGCGATGGGCCTGCTCGCGCATCTCGTGGCGTTCGTGCTGCTGCTGCGTGTCGGCGCCGTCTTGAGCCTCACGCGCGTTGCCGTCGCGCTGACACTGGTGGCGGTCGCCGCCGCGCTGTCGAAGTTCGTGCTGTTCGACGCGAACCCGAAGGGCCTGAAATACGATTTGCTGGTCGTTCCGCTGCTGCTCGCTGCGTATTGGATCGGCCGGAAGTATCGCGCCTGGGGCCATGGGCTGCTGTTCAGCGCCGCGCTCTCGAACGCGCTGATCTTCGTGCCGTTCAATCCGGTGCAACGCGCCGGACCGATCTTTGCAAAGCACGACACGCCGGTCATGCGCGCGCTATGGGCGAAGCAGGAGGCGCATCGGAAAAAGTGGCTGGTGGCGAATGCCGGGGACGGCGCAGTGCTGGTGGGCCTCGGCTTCCGCTCGATCCGTCACGTCACGATCACGCCGCAGGTCGCGTTCTTCCGCGCGGTCTTTCCAGACATGCCGCCGGACAAGCTCAACCTCTACTTCAACCGCTTCGCCCACATCATCCTGGATCCCGCGCTGAAGGACCCGGTGATCCTGACGAACGATTCAGTCGCCGTCCCGCAGGCACCGTTCGAATAGGCTTTTGTTGGAGCATGATCTTTTCCGAAAACCGCTTCACACTTTTCGGGATCATGCTCTAACGCCCGGCGGCGTAGCCCTGCATGCCGCGCGGATTGGCGGCGGCCTTGCGCCGCTTGCCGTCTTTCGAGGCCGCCGTCAGCCGCCCTTCGGACCAGTCGGGCCCGACCTCGACCTTGTGGCCGCGCTTGGCAAGCTCATCGCGCGTCGCCTTCGGCACGCGGTTTTCGACCACGATCACGCCCGGGCGCGCGGTGCGCGGCCAGAACGACGAGAGGAAGTGTTCGGTGTGCCACGCCGGCGCGTCGATCGCCTCCTGCAGGTTCATCCTGGCGTGGACGTGGCGCAGGAAGAACTGCGTGATCCACTGGTCCTGCTGGTCGCCGCCGGGCGAGCCCCAGGCGAGGTACGGCTCGCCGTCGCGCAGCGCCAACGTCGGCGTCAGCGTCGAGCGCGGGCGCTTGCCGGGCGCAAGCGAGGCCGGATGGCCCTCCTCGAGCCAGAACATCTGCGCGCGCGTGCCGAGGCAGAAGCCGAGCTCCGGGATCACCGGCGAGGAATGCAACCAGCCGCCGGAGGGCGTGGAAGAGACCATGTTGCCGTCGCGGTCGACGATGTCGAAATGCACCGTGTCGCCCGGCACCGCGCCCATCTTCTCGCGCTGACGCGCCTTCGCGGCGACGACGTCGGGCAGATTGTCCTCGTCATGGGTCCATGGGATGTCGCCGACGGTCGGCTCCCCCGCCCCGGTCGCGCCGACCGCGGCGCGCTGGCCGTCGGCAAGGCGCAGGTCCATCGTCTTGCCGAAGCCCGCGATGGTGCCCGGCCGGATCTCGTGCGAGGCCTGGTTGGTCACGAGCCTGGCGCGCTGGTCGTTGTAGGCATCGGACAGCAGCACATCGACCGGCACTTTCACGAATGCCGGATCGCCGTAGAACGTGTCGCGATCCGCGAACGCGAGCTTGGCGCATTCGACCTGCCAATGGATGAAATCCGGTCCGGCCGGATCGAGGCCGTCGAAGCCGAAGCGCTTGCACAGCGCGAGCTGCTGCAGCGTGACCAGACCTTGCGTCCACGGCCCGGCCTTCAGCACCGTGTAGCGGCCGTAATCGTAGGAGATCGGCGCCTCGACGTTCGCCTGCCACTTCGCCATGTCGTCGGCGGTGAGCACGCCGCGATGGCGGCGGCCCGAGGTGTCCATGACCTCCTGCGTGCGGCAGAATTTGTCGATCGCCTCGGCGACAAAACCCTGCGACCAGGCTTTGCGCGCGCGCTCGATCGCCGCCTCGCGGCCGCCCGCACCTTTCGCTTCGCGCAGGATGCGTTCGTAGGTTTCGGCAAGTTTCACGTTTTTAA
>DATEKY010000948.1:0-6559 GCA_035277225.1 Xanthobacteraceae bacterium | reverse complement strand
CACCGATGCTGCCGCGGTGGGCAAGTTCGTCGGCGCTGCCGCAGAGGCATTCGGACGCATCGACATCCTGGTCAACAACGCCGGAACTCACATCCGCGGGACGGTCGAGACCACGACGCCCGCGATCCTCGAGGCGCAACTGCGCGACAAGGTGTTCGGATTTTTCGCCATGATCCAGGCGGTGCTGCCGATCATGAAACGCCAAGGTGACGGGCGCATCGTCAATATCGTCGGGCAGGCGGCACGCCATCCGCATCCGGACCGATTTCCCTCCGGCGTCACCAACGCGGCCGTGATGGCGATGACCAAGTCGGTCGCCGACGCGGTCGCGCGCGACAACATCCGCGTCAACGCAGTGTGTCCGCAATATATTGAGTCCGAACTGCTCGCCTCGCTGATCGACAAGGAGATGCGCGAACGCAACGTCGATCGCGCGACCGCCGCGGCCGGCTTCACGCGCGCCAATCCGCTCGGACGCACCGGAACGCCGGAGGAGGTCGCCGACCTCGTGTCGTTCCTGGTGTCGGATCGTTCGAACTTCACGACCGGCAGCTCGGTCAGCATCGACGGCGGTTATCACCGCTACGTCTTCGGGTAACGCGCATGGATCTCGGGCTGAAGAATAAAGTCGCGCTGATCACCGGCGGCACTAGCGGCATCGGCCTCGCCATCGCGCAGCGTCTCGCTGCGGAAGGTTGCCGCATCGCGATCTGCGGGCGCGAGCGCGAGAAGCTCGACAAGGCGGTCGGGACGCTGAAAGCCGCCGAGGCGAAAGGCTTCATCGCCGACGTCTGCAAGCCGCCCGACGTCGCCGCGCTGATCGAGGACACCGTCAAGGCATTCCGCCGCATCGACATCGTGGTGAGCAATGCCGGCACGCATATCGCGGGCCGCATCGACGGCGTCGCGACCGAGACCTTGCTGCGGCATTTCCAGACCAAGGTCGTCGGCCCGTGGGAGCTTGCGCGCAACGTCGCGCCGCACATGCGCCGGCAGGGCGGCGGGCGCTTCATCGTCATCATCGGGCAGACCGGCAAGGTGCCGCAAGCGAACGCCATTCCGTCGACTGTCGTGAACGCGGCGCAGCACGCGTTCGTCAAATCGCTGTCGGACGAGCTCGCGAAGGACAAGATCCTGGTCAACGCGGTGTGCCCGAGCCGGATCAAGAGCCCGCTCACCGACCAGCTCAAGCTGTTCAACGAGGTCTATCTCGGCCGCAGCCTCGAGCAGCAGGAATCGCAATGGGGCGCCGAGGTGCCGCTCGGCCGCTGGGGCACGCCCGACGACATCGCGAACGCGGTCGCGTTCCTCGCCTCGGAGCGCTCGGGGTTTATTGTCGGCACAAACATCGACGTCGACGGCGGACACCAGCGGTCGATCTTCTGAGATGATCCGGCTCGAGAACATCTCGAAGAGCTTTTACAAAGGCGCCACGGCGGTCGACGCCGTGCGCGACATGACGCTCACCATCGAGCGGCACGAGATTGTCGCCATCATCGGCCCGAGCGGCTGCGGCAAATCCACCTTGCTCAACATGATCGCGGGCCTTTACACACCGACGCGTGGCCGCGTCGTCTACAAGGATGCGCCCGTCTCGGACGTGAACACCGACGTCGGGTACATGACGCAGAAGGACAATCTGCTGCCGTGGCGCAGCGTGCGTGACAATGTGGCGTTTCCGCTCGAGCTTGCCGGCGTGGCGCAGGCGGAGCGGGCGCGCCGCGCCGACGAGGTGATCGCCCATGTCGGGCTGCAGGGCTTCGAGGAGCGCTACCCGAACGAGCTCTCCGGCGGCATGCGCAAGCGCGCCTGCCTCGGGCGCATGCTGCTCTACGGCGCCGAGACCGCGCTGCTCGACGAGCCGTTCGCTGCCCTCGACGCGCAATTGAAGCTTGCGATGCACGAGCTGATGCTGCGCCTCGTTGCCGAGAACAAGCAGACCGTCATTCTGGTGACGCATGACCTGATGGAGGCCGTGACTTTGGCGGACCGCGTGCTGGTCTGCACCCGCCGGCCGGCCACGATCGCGATGGAGCAGCGCATCGATCTGCCGCGCCCGCGCGACGTGCTGAACGTACGCTTCAGCAACGCCTTCAAGGAGCACTACGACGCGCTGTGGGAGCGGCTGCGCGTCGAGTACCAGGAGGAGCGGGTGTGAGCGAGCGGTCCGCCAGCGAAGCCGCGCCCGTCGCATCGTCCGGCACCGGCCGCGTCGCGATGCTGCTGTGGCAGTTCGCGCTCGGCGTTGCGGTTTTATTGCTGTGGCAGGGCGCATCGGGCCGGCTGGTCGACAACTTCTTCATCTCCAATCCGCTCGATGTCGGTGTGCGGCTGTGGCGCTGGATCGCCGACGGCTCGATCTTCGTGCACATCGGCGCAACGGTTTACGCGACCGCGATGGGCTTCGTGATCGGCTCGGTCGGCGGCGCGATCCTCGGCGTCTGGCTCGGCGTGTCGCCATTCGCGAGCCGCCTGCTCAATCCGTATCTCAACGCGCTCAACGCGCTGCCGAAGGTCGCGCTCGCACCGCTGTTCGTTCTCTGGTTCGGCCTCGGCATCGAGTCGAAGATCGCGCTCGCCGCCGTGCTGGTGCTGTTCCTCGTGTTTCTCAATACCTTTGCGGGGGTGCGCGAAGTCGACCAGGACCTGATCGACGGCGCGCGGCTGATGCGCGCGACGCGCACGCAGGTGGTATTCAAGGTGATCATCCCGTCGGCGATGTCGTGGGTGTTTGCGGGCCTCAAGATCGCGATGCCGTACGCGCTGATTGGCGCCGTGCTCGGCGAAATGATCGCCGCCAATCGTGGGCTTGGCTATCTGGTGCAATTCTCCGGCTCGCAGTTCGATTCCGCCGGCGTATTCGCGGTATTGTTCGTGATTGCGCTGCTCGCGGTCGCGCTCAATTATCTGGTGGAAGTCGTGCAGGGGCGAATGGAACGCTGGCGGATCGTGAGCCGCTGAAAGAGACCTGGAGGGAGACGCAATGAGAATCCTGGGAGCCGCAGTCGCACTCTGTCTGTCGTCGGCTATCGCCGCCGCCGAGCCGGTCAAGATCACCAATATCGGGCACGGCTATTTCTCCGCCGCGCTGTATGTGGCGAAGCAGGAGAAGATCTTCGAGAAATACGGGCTCGAACCGGACATTTCCTACGTGCAGGGCGGCGCGTTGGCGCTGCAGGCGACTCTCACCAAGCAGGCCGATGTCGGGATTCTCAGCTACGAGCATGTGCTGACCGTCGCGGCGCAGGGCAAGCGCATCGTCGCGTTCTACTGCGTGGCGAACCGCCCGGTGAACAATGTCATCGGCAACGAGGCGCTGCTGAAGGGCGCCGAGGCGCTCAGCGTCGAGGACAAGGTGAAGCGGCTGAAGGGCATGCGCGTCGCGATGCCGTCGGCCAACGGCTCGGGCGAGAAGATGCTCGGCGTGCTGGCGAGGAAATACAATCTGACGCTCCCGGGCGACATCAAGAGCGTCTATCTCGGCGCCGAGGCGCCGGCTTACGTCGCCGCGTTCCAGCGCGATCTGGTCGACGCCGCGTTGCCGTTCGAGCCGGCCGGCGTGCTGGTGCAGCAGGCCGGCAAGGGCAGGATCTTCCTCAATATGATGAATGGCGAGATCCCGGAATTTCGCGACATCCTGTTCATGACCCTGGCGACGCACCCGGACAATCTCAAGGACAAGCCGGAGCTGCTGCGCAAGGTCGCGCAGGTGTTCACCGAGGCGACGAAGATACTCAAGACCGAGCCGACGCGTGCCAAGGCGATCCTCGCCAAGGAATATCCCAATATGACCGCGGAGACGAACGAGCAGGCCTTCGCGACCGTGAGCCAGATCTGGCCGCTGACCGGGCAGATGACCGAGGCGCAGGCGCGCGCGACGCACGCCTATCTGCAGCCGGAGGGGCCAACGCCGATCGACTTCCCGTCGACCTTCACCAACGACTTCCTGCCCAAATAACCGAGCAAGTGACAAGGACAGCGCATGCAGCAATTCTCCGTCGGCAAGGCGACCGTGGCGCGCATCGAGGAGACGTATCTCGCGGTCTACGACCCGAAGGAGCTGTTTCCCGAATTCACCGACGCCATCCGCGACGAGCATGCGCACTGGCTCGCGCCCGGCCACTACGATCCGGCCTCGGCCAAGATCAAGCTCAGCGTGCATAGCTGGCTGTTGCAGGTCGACGGCAAGAAGATCCTGATCGACGGGTGCTGCGGCAACGACCGCATGCGCGCGACGCGGCCGTGGTGGAGCATGCTCAAGACGCCGTATCTCGATCGGCTCGCCGCGGCGGGCGCCCGGCCGGACGAGATCGACCTGGTGATGTGCACGCACTTGCATCACGATCATGTCGGCTGGAACACGCAGATGAAGGACGGCAAGTGGGTGCCGACCTTCCCGAACGCGCGCTACGTGTTCTCCAAGCCCGACGTCGACTACTTCCACAAGGCCGATCTCGATCCGAAGACCGCGCCGGTCGAGTTCGGCACCTTCCGCGAATGCGTGCTGCCGATCGTCGAAGCCGGCCGCGCCGATCTGATCGACGGCACGCATCGGCTCAACGACCATATCGAGATCGTGCCGGCGCCCGGCCACTCGCCCGGCCATGTCGTGTTCCGGCTGGAAAGCGGCGGTCAGCACGGCGCCTTCATCGGCGACGTGTTTCACCACCTGCTGCAGGTCTATTACCCGCACTGGAATTTTCCGAAGAACTCCGACGCCGAGCAGGCGCGCGTCAGCCGCCGCGCGGTGCTGGAGCACTGCGCGTCGAAAGGCGTGCTGGTGTTTCCCGGTCATGTCGGCGCGCCGTTCGCCGGCTACATCGAGAAGGGTGCCAAGGGCTTTCTGCCGCGCTTTGCGGGGTAGTGCGCCGGCGCCAATCCGGGTAATGCCTAAGGTTAATCCGGATTGCCGCGATGGATTTCGACACCATCTGGCTCGACGCCCGGCTGGCGACGCTTGCGCCGGCGCGGCCCGGGCTTGGCCTGATCGAGAATGGCGCGGTTGCGGCGCGCGACGGGCGCATTGCATTCGCCGGGCCGATGGCCGATCTGCCGTCCGGCTGGAATGCGGCGCGAAAGATCCCGCTCGACGGGCGCTGGATCACGCCCGGCCTGATCGATTGTCACACGCATCTCATCTATGCGGGCGACCGCGCCCACGAGTTCGAGCTTCGGCTCGCCGGCGCCTCGTACGAGGAGATCGCACGCGCCGGTGGCGGCATCGTCTCGACTGTGAAGGCGACCCGCGCCGCGAGCGAAGACGAGCTGGTGACGCAAAGCCTGCCACGGCTCGATGCGCTGATCGTCGAAGGCGTGACGACGATCGAGATCAAGTCCGGCTACGGCCTCGATCGCGAGAATGAGACGAAACAGCTGCGCGCGGCGCGCGCCCTCGGGCGCACCCGCGACATCGATGTGGTGACCACCTTCCTCGGCGCGCACGCGCTGCCACCGGAGGCAAGCGACAAGGACAGCTTCATCGACGGCGTGATCGCGATGATCCCCGAGATCGCGCGCGAGAAACTCGCCGACGCGGTCGATGCGTTCTGCGAGGGCATCGCGTTCTCGCCCGAGCAAACCACGCGCGTGTTCGAAGCCGCCAAGGCCGCCGGACTGCCGGTCAAGCTGCACGCCGATCAGCTCTCCAACCTGCATGGCGCGCGGCTTGCCGCCGAGCACAATGCGCTGTCGGCCGACCATCTCGAATACACCGACGAGGATGGCGCTGCCGCGATGGGACGCGCCGGCACGGTCGCGGTGCTGCTGCCGGGCGCGTTCTATGTTCTGCGCGAGAAGCAGCTTCCGCCGGTCGAGGCGTTCCGCCGCCACAACGTGCCGCTCGCGCTCGCGACCGACAGCAATCCCGGCACCTCGCCGATCACCTCGCTGCTGCTGACCATGAACATGGCGGCGACCTTGTTCCGCCTGACTGTGGACGAATGCCTCGCCGGCGTGACGCGCAATGCCGCCCGCGCCCTCGGCCGCCACGACATCGGCACGCTCGAAGTGGGTCGCTGGTGCGATCTCGCGATCTGGGACATCGAGAGGCCGGCCGAGCTGGTCTATCGCATCGGCTTCAATCCGCTGCATGCGCGCGTGCGGAGGGGTCGATGAAGTTGTCGCCCGGCACCGTATCCCTTGCAACATGGCGCGTCATCGCGCGCGGCGAGGCGTTCAGCATCGATCCAGCGGCCATGCCCGCGGTGGCCGCGAGTGCCGCCGCCGTGGACGCCATTGTCGCGCAGGGCACGCCGGTCTACGGCATCAACACCGGCTTCGGAAAGCTCGCGAGCGTGCGCATCGCGCCCGATGAGCTCGGCCAGCTGCAACGCAACATCGTGCTGTCGCATGCGGCCGGCGTCGGCGCGCCGATGGCGCCCGCGAATGTGCGGCTGATGATGGCGCTGAAGCTTGCGAGCCTGGCGCGCGGCGCGTCGGGCGTCCGGCCGGAGACACTCGCGTTCATGCAGCAGATGCTCGACCGCGACGTCATTCCGCTGGTGCCGAAGCAGGGCTCGGTCGGCGCCTCGGGCGATCTCGCGCCGCTCGCGCACATGAC
>DATEKY010000947.1:0-2818 GCA_035277225.1 Xanthobacteraceae bacterium | reverse complement strand
GGAAACGCGCCGTCGGAAACCAAGTTCCATCCAAACAGGCCACTCACAGGACTGGAAACAGCCCCTCACAGGACTGGGAACAGCCACTCACAGGCCTGGGAAACAGCCGCGACAGGCCCGTCACGGAACTGGTGCGGAACGCGCGGGATCGATAGATTCTCGCCGCCATGAAGCCTGCCGACGAGCATCAGGTCGCAACCACGCCAGAGCAGCTGGCGGGAGACCATGCCCACCTGGGGCAACTTCATTCGGGCCTTCACGCGACCTTCAGGGTGATCGAGCGCGCACGCGACGCTTACGCGGAGTCGGTTGAATTGCTTGCTCAGCTCCGCAACCTAAACCCCTGACGTGACGGCGGTTGCCCTTAACCCATGTGATGGTATCGCAAGGCGGAATCGGGCAGGTGGCGGGCGTTGCGGCTGTGGGTTTTGCGTTTCGACCGCGAGGTACCGATGCCGATACGGCAGCCGCACCAGCAGCAGCAGCACGCGCTTGCTCCTCCGCCGCCCTGTCCGGGCTGCCAACGCACGATGCGCCTGACCAGCCGGGAGACGATCCCGGACAACCTCGGTACTGTGCTGACGACATTCTCGTGCGAGTGCGGACAGATCACGCGAGCCACGATGAAGTAGTGAGCGCAAAAAAGCACCGCGATACCTTTATGGAACTGTGTTGCCCTGCAGCCTCAGTGGCATAAACTTCGCTTTTCACAACATGGATCAGTTGATTTCGGCGTCGGCGGAGCGCGGGATGACGCCATCGCCACAACCCGCGGGGGACGGCCATGAAACGCATCATCCTTCTCTCAGCTCTGCTTGTCGCCAGCGCCGTTCCGGCGCTCGCGGCTGATCTTTCCGTCAAGGCGCGGCCGATGCCGGCGCCCATTCCGGTCTGGACCTGGGACGGCTTCTACATCGGCATCAACGGCGGCTACAGCTGGGGCCGCTCGCGCACCAGCGTGAACTACTTCAACTCGGTCACCGGCGCGCCGATCATCCCGCCGGCCGGCTCGATCACCGATGCGAGCTTCAATATCAATGGCGGCGTGTTCGGCGGCCAGATCGGCTACAACTGGCAATTCTCGAGTTGGGTGTTCGGCCTCGAGGCCGACGCGCAATGGAGCGGCCAGAAGGGCAGTGCGGCCTTCCTGTGCTCGGCGGCGGGGCTTCTGCCCGGCGCGTGCTTCCCGGGCTCGACGTTCCTGCCGGTCGGTACGCTCGGCGTCGCGCTTGCGGTCGACAACAAGCTCGAATGGTTCGGCACGGTGCGCGGCCGCCTCGGCCTGCTCGCCTCGCCAAGCTGGCTCCTCTACGTGACCGGCGGCCTTGCCTTCGGCGAAGTTCAGACCGACGCCGTGCTGACCTCGATCAATGCCAACGGGGCCGTCGTTGCGACGGCCGGGTCGAGCAGCAAGACGCACGCCGGCTGGACCATCGGCGGCGGCATCGAGGGGAATCTCGGCGGCAACTGGACCGCCAAGGCCGAGTATCTCTACATGGACCTCGGCTCGTTCGACACCACCGTCACGGTGCCGGCGGCGCTGATCGGCGCGAACATCAGCTCGCGCGTGACCGACAACATCTTCCGCGTCGGCATCAACTATCACTTCTCGCCGGGACCGGCGGTGGTCGCGCGCTACTGATCCGCTACGCAATACGACGGGGGAGGCCACTCGGGCGCCGCGGGGGACGCGGCGCCCGAACTGTTTGCGGGCAGCGCCCGTCATTTGCGGCGGTCATCGTCGCGGCGTACAAGCGCATGATTCCCTCTCGCCCCACCGCGGAGCCGGCATGGTCGACCAGAAAGACATGGCCGGGACGGCGAGCCATGACGCCGACGCAGCGCCGGCGCCCGCGCTGCGCGACGCGGACGGCGCGATCCGCCCGGAATTCGTCGAAACCGTCGCCGAGGCGGTTGCCGGGCGCGACGCGGGCCTGCTGCGCGCGCTGGTCGGCGAGCTGCACGAGGCCGACACCGGCGACCTGATCGAGGCGCTCGATGCCGAGCTGCGCCCGCAGCTGATCGAGCTGATGGGCCGCGACTTCGACTTCACGGCGCTGACCGAAGTCGACGACACGGTGCGCGAGGAGATCCTTGAGGAGCTGGAGCCGGAGACCGTCGCGGAAGGCGTGCGCGATCTCGATTCCGACGACGCGGTCTACATCCTCGAAGACCTGCCGAAGGAGGACCAGGCCGAGATCCTCGAGCAGATGTCGCCGAGCGATCGCGTCGCGCTGGCGCAGCGCCTCGACTACCCGGAAGAGTCCGCCGGGCGGCGGATGCAGACCGAGTTCATCGCGGTGCCGCCGAGCTGGACCGTCGGTCAGGCGATCGACTACATGCGCGAAACCGACGACCTGCCGGAGCGCTTCTTCGAGCTCTACGTGGTCGACCGCGACCAGCGCCTGCTCGGCGCGGTGCCGCTCGACCGGCTGGCCCGCACCAAGCGCCCGGTGGCGGTGTCCGAGCTGATGGAGCCGGAGCGCCACGTGGTGCGCGCCACGGAGGACCAGGAGGAGGTGGCGCGGCGGTTCGAGCGCTACAATCTGGTCGCAGCACCTGTGGTCGACGAACGGGACCGCATGGTCGGCGTGATGACCTTCGACGACATCGTCGACGTGATCGAGCAGGAGGCCGAAGAGGACATCAAGGCGCTCGGCGGCGTGAAGGGCGAGGAGGAGCTGTCCGACTCGGCGTGGACCATCGCCAAGGGCCGCTTCATCTGGCTGCTGGTCAATCTGGCGACCGCATTTCTTGCGTCGTCGGTGCTCGGCCTGTTCGAGGGCGAACTGCAGAAGATGGTCGCGCTCGCGGTGCT
>DATEKY010000946.1:0-2477 GCA_035277225.1 Xanthobacteraceae bacterium | reverse complement strand
TTCCAGCCGTTCGCGCAGGCGGATTCCTCGACCACCCGCAAATTCGGCGGCACCGGGCTCGGCCTCTCGATCACGCGGCGGCTCGCGCAGCTGATGGACGGCGACATCACGGCCGAGAGCGCGGTCGGGCGCGGCTCGACCTTCACCGTGCGGCTGATTTTCGATGCGGCGCCGCAGGGCGCGCTGTTCGCCTCGACGCAGCATTCGCAGGTGGCGGGCGGACGGCTGCGCATCGCGCGCGGCGCGGAGACTCCGGTGGTGCTGGTGGTCGACGATCACCCGGTGAACCAGGAGGTGCTGGTGCGCCAGCTCGAGCTGCTCGGCGTCGCGACCGACACTGCGGTGGACGGCGAGGAGGCGCTCGAGGCCTGGCTGTCGAAGAGCTACGCCGCCGTGCTCGCCGACATCCACATGCCGAAGATGGACGGCTATGAGCTCGCCCGCCGCATCCGCGAGATCGAGGCGCAGCGCCACGATCATACGCGCACGCCACTGGTCGCCGTGACCGCCAACGCGATGAAAGGCGAGGAGGAGCGTTGTCTCGAGGCCGGCATGGACGCCTATCTGGTCAAGCCGGTGAGCATCGACCTGCTGCGCGCCACCCTGGTGCGCTGGCTCGCGATCGAGGAGACCAGCGAAGAGACCGGGGACGACGAGAACGGTGCGGGCGCGATCGACCGCAACGTGCTCGCGAGCTGGCTCGGCGACGACAAGGCCGCGATCTCGTCGCTCCTGGAAAAATTCCGCGATACCGCGATCGATGCCGAGCGCGAGATCACCGTCGCCTCCCGGCTCGGCGATCTCGCCGCGGTCGCGGCAGCCTCGCACAAGCTGAAGGGTGCGGCGCAAGCGGTGGGTGCCAAGGGCGTCGGCGCCGCCGCCGTGGTGCTGGAGCAGGCCGGCAAGGCCGGTGATCGCGGCCGCTGCCGCGATGGGCTCGGGCCTTTGGCGGTGGAACTGCGCCGCGCGCTCGCCGACATCGAGGACACGCTGACGGCGCATTAAGTTTCATCGGGCATGATCGGGATCATGCTGTCGCCACGGTGCCACAGCCGGAGGTGTTCCATCCAAAGTGCCGGCTTGTGAACGACATCGAACGCGTGCAGTATGGCGGGTGGATCAACCCGTAGGTTAGGTGGGGGTGCGGGTTATGCGCGTTTTCATCGCTTTGGCGCTCTGTGTGCCGCTGGCCGGCTGCTTCAGCCTGACCGGCCCCAAGTCCGTGCCCGAATGGGCGATGAACCCGCAGCAGCAAGTGGTGAGCGAAACGCGGGTCAAGCCGCGCCGCGCCGTCGTGCAGCATCAACCGATCGAGGTCGAGGTCGACGTGGCGGACCGGAGCGGGGCGGTTGGCGTTCCGACCAACGAGCGGCCTGTCGGCCTTGCGAAAGACGGCGCCCGGCCGACGCGCGCCAGCGTGGCGCAGCCGCGCGAGGTCACGGCGTTCAGCGCGGAGTGGAAGGCGCGCGAGGACGCCGCCGACGAGAAGCTGCGCCGCAGCATGAATATCTGCCGCGGCTGCTGAGGGTCGCAGCGCCGCGATACGGCCCTCGTCGAGCCGAGTTACAGGCGCTGCACCGTCACTTGGCCGAGCCCTGAAATCCCCAATGCGCGACTCCCGACCGGCGTGAGATCGATCACGCGACCGCGCACGAATGGCCCACGGTCCGTCACCCGGCAGGTGATCGCCCGCGCGCCCGCGCTCACGCGCAACATCGATCCGAATGGATGACTCTTGTGCGCGCACGTCATGGCGCGCGGGTCGAAGCGCTCGCCGCTGGCCGTTCGGCGGCCCTGGTAGGAATAGGGGTAGGCGGAGGCGATGCCCCGCTCGGCTGCGATGGCGGGAGGCGCGAGACTCATGAGCGCGACAGCACTCGCGCCCAGCATGAGGAGCCGAGCCATGACGGGAAATCCGCTTGGGCAACGTGCTTAACGCAGCGCCAACCTGGATGTTCCCGACTCCGCTGATGAGAAAGTCCCGGTGCCGGGACGCGCCCGGCACCGGACCCGCCATCAGTTCCTCGCGTCGGCGCTGACAACCTCCACCCGAAGAACCCGGTCGTACATCGCAAGCGCGCCCGCCTCGTCGCCGGCGAGGCAGTTCAGCCGCGCCTGGAGCATGGTCAGGCCGGCTTCCGCCATCATGGCGGACATATCGGGCACCTCGCCTTGCCGCTCGATCAGCGCGATCGCGCGCAGATCGCGTTCGGCGCATGCGGGCGTGAAGGCATTCCGTTCGGCAGCGCTCGCCGGAGCGGCGAGAACCCCAACCACAAGTGACGCGCACAGCAGGCCGCGCGATACGAACCGTTCGATCATTTGCTTGCTCCTCATCCGTGCCACAGCCAGGCATTGGCTCGGGTGCGCATGTATCGAAGATGCGCGCCGGCCGCTTGGACTGGCGCGACAAACGGCTGGACTGGAGCGACAAACTGTTGGTGGGAGCGGGGAACGCTGGGGGGAGGGGTTCGGAG
>DATEKY010000945.1:0-3282 GCA_035277225.1 Xanthobacteraceae bacterium | reverse complement strand
AGCTGCCCGTGACGATGCAGCTCGCCTCGATGGCGCTCATCATCTCGCTGCTGATCGGCATTTCGGCCGGCATCATCTCGGCGGTGAAGAAGGACACGGTGTGGGACTACGCCGCGAACGTGTTCGCACTGTGGGGCCTGTCCACGCCGAATTTCTGGCTCGGCATCATGCTGATCTTCCTGTTCTCGGTGCAACTCGGCTGGCTGCCGCCGTCCGGCTACGTGCCGCTCACCGAGGACTGGCGGCAGAGCCTCGCCACCACGATCATGCCGGCCTTCGTGCTCGGCAACGCCATCGCGGCAGTGCTGATGCGCCATACCCGCAGCGCGATGCTGCAGGCGCTCAACAGCGATTACGTCCGCACCGCGCGTGCCAAAGGCTTGCTCGAGCGCTCCGTCGTGCTCAAGCATGCGATGCGCAACGCGCTGACTCCGGTGATCACGCTTGGCGCGCTCGAGTTCGGCACGCTTCTGTCGGGCGCGGTGCTGACCGAGCAGATCTTCACCATTCCGGGCTTCGGCAAGCTGATCATCGATGCGGTGTTCAACCGCGACTACGCGGTGGTGCAGGGCGTCGTGCTGATCACCGCCACGACCTACATCTCGCTCAATCTTCTCGCCGACGTGCTCTACGTGCTGGTCAATCCGCGGCTGAGGGCGTGATGGCCGACGTCCCTTACGATAGCGCGCTGCTCGCAAAGCGCGCCGACGAGACGGTGGAAAGCCCGGCGCGCCGGGCGTTGCGCCGCCTCAAGCGCCGCAAGGGCGCGATCGTCGGCCTCGCCGTGATCGTCATCTTCGTGCTGCTGGCGGTGTTCGCGCCGTTGATCGCGCCGTTCGATCCGGCGGCGCAAAGCTGGAGCGCGGTGCGCAAGGCGCCATCGGCGCTCTACTGGTTCGGCACCGACGATGTCGGGCGCGACGTGCTCTCGCGCGTGATCTTCGGCACGCGCGCCTCGCTGCTTGCCGGCGTGATCTCGGTCGGCATCGCGCTCTCGATCGGCGTGCCGCTCGGGTTGACTGCCGGCTACCTCGGCGGCTGGGTCGACGCGATCCTCTCGCGCATCACCGACGCGATGCTGGCTGTGCCGTTCCTTATTCTGGCGATCGCGCTCGCCGCCTTCCTCGGTCCGAGCCTCGGCAATGCGATGATCGCGATCGGCGTCACCACCACCCCCATATTCATCCGCCTGACGCGCGGCCAGGTGATGGCCGTCAAGGTCGAGGACTATGTCGAGGCCGCGCGCGCCATCGGCAATCCGCGCTGGCGCATCGCGCTGTTTCACATCCTGCCGAACATCCTGCCGGCGCTGCTGGTGCAGGCGACGCTTTCGATCGCGGCGGCGATCATCGCGGAGGCCGCGCTCTCCTTCCTCGGGCTCGGCCAGCAGCCGCCGGCGCCGTCCTGGGGCTCGATGCTCAATTCGGCGCAGCGCTTCCTGACGCAGGCGCCGTGGATGGCGGTCTGGCCGGGCCTTGCCATCTTCCTCACCGTGCTGTCATTCAACCTGCTGGGTGACGGTCTGCGCGACGCATTGGATCCGAAGGAAAGATAGTCGCGTGACCCCCGAAAAGCATGTCCTCGACCCCGATCGGGGATGGGTACCGGTTTTCGGATAAGGGTCACGCGCAAAGGAGAGAAAATGCCCAAGAACGGCGAAGGCGAAATCCTCGAATGGCTCGGCGCGCAGAAAGGCGCGATGCTGACACTGCTCGAGGACATCGTGAACATTGACGGCGGCTCCTATGACAAGGCGGGCGTGGACGCGGTCGCGACGCGCATCCGCAAGTTCCTCGAGGAGAACGAGATCGCCTGCGAGACCATCGCCAACGAAAAATTCGGCGACGCGCTGCGCGCGACCGTCGGCGGACCGTCGAATTCCGCCATCATGCTGCTCGGCCATCGCGATACGGTGTTTCCCAAAGGCGAGCCGACGCGCCGGCCGTTCAAGATCGAGAACGGCAGGGCCTACGGTCCGGGCGTTGCCGACATGAAGGCCGGCCTCGTGATGAATGCTTTCGTGCTGGCGGCGTTCAAGAAGTTCGGTGGCGCGCCGGCGCCGCTGGTCGGGCTGTTCACCTCCGACGAGGAGATCGGTTCGCCCGCCTGCCGCCCGATCATCGAGGCGGAAGCGAAACGCGCCCGCGCGGTGTTCAACTCCGAGCCCGGACGGCCGACCGGCAACGTCGTCACCGGCCGCAAGGGCGGCGTGTTCATGAAGATGGAGATCACCGGCAAGGCCGCGCATTCGGGGGGCAACTTCACCGAGGGCGTCAGCGCGATCGAGGAACTGGCGCGCAAGACCATCGCGCTGCACGCGATCACCGACCTGACCAAGGGCACGACCGTGAACGTCGGGCTCGTCTCGGGCGGGCAGACCGTCAATACCGTCGCGCCGTGGGCGAAGTGCGAGATCGACCTGCGCTACGTCACGCCGCCCGACCGCGAGGATGCGATGGCGAGGATCACGCGCATCGTCGAGACTGCGAACGTGCCCGGCACCCGCGCCACGCTCGACATCGCCGGTGAGTTCAAGCCGCTGGTCGAGGGGCCGGAGAACAGAAAATTGTTCGATCACTATGCGGGCTGCGCGAACGATCTTTCGCTCAAGATCGAAGGCGAGTTCACCGGCGGCTGCGCCGACTCCGGCTTCACCTCGGGCGTGGGCACGCCGACCATCTGCGCGGTTGGACCGGTCGGCGGCAAGGCGCACACGCCGGACGAATTCCTCGTGGTGGATTCGCTCGTCCCGCGCGCGCAAACCCTTGCGCTCGCGGTCGCCCGGCTGACTTGACCGGCGCTTGCCTCCTCGCCATCTCGCATTATGATCCGCCCTCCCGCCGCCTGACCTCCCACAGAGCATCATCCGCCCATGACCAGCGCTCTCTTCTCGCCGTACACGATCAATGGCCTCGAGCTGGCCAACCGCATCAACGTCGCGCCGATGTGCCAATATTCGGCGAGCGACGGCGTCATCGCCGACTGGCACATGACGCATCTCGGGATGCTGGCGAATTCCGGCGCCGGACTGGTGTTCGTCGAAATGACCGACGTCGAGCGGCGCGGCCGCATCACGCACGGCTGCGTCGGCATCTATTCGGACGAATGCGAAGCTGCGCTCGCGCGCATCATTGCGCATTGCAAGCGCATCGGCACGGCGAAGTTCGGCATCCAGATCGCGCATGCCGGGCGCAAGGCTTCGTCGGCGCGGCCATGGGAAGGCGGGCTCGGGCTGAAGCCCGATCAGGATCCATGGGAAACGATCGGCCCGTCCGCGGTCCC
>DATEKY010000944.1:0-4475 GCA_035277225.1 Xanthobacteraceae bacterium | reverse complement strand
GCGCGCAGAACGCCGGAGCACGCCATGCCGAGGCCCATCAGCGGCGTCGTCGGCATCACGATGATGAGGAAGCGCCAGGCGATGTCGTGGGTGCGGCCGGTCGCGCCGAACAGCGTCAGGATCGGAGAGAGCAGCGGGAGCGTGCCAAGCGTGAACACAAGGGTCAGCGCGATCATGTAGACGAGCGACGACGTCGCAAGCCGGCGCGCCTCCTCGCGTTGCCGCGCGCCGAGCGCGCGCGAGACCAGCGCCGTCCCTGAGATGGTGACGCCGATGCAGAGCGACACCGTGAAGAACAGCACCGTGCCGGCGTAGCCGATCGCGGCGGCGAGCTCCTGCTCGCCGAGCATCGCGATGTAGAACAGGTTGAGGAAGTCGACGACGAAGATCGCCATCAGGCCGATCGAGCCGGTCGCGGTCATCACCGCGACATGGCGCATGATCGAGCCGCGGGTGAATTTGGGGCCGGAGGCAGGAGCGGCGCTCATGCGGCATCGTAGCCCGGCTCGAGTCCAAAAGCGCGTTCACGCGCCAGGCGCTCAATTCGGGCTACGGCCATTACCCCTCCACCTCGTCCTCCGCCCCCGTGATCAGTTCTCCGGCCTCCTGGTTCAGCGCGCGCGCGCCGCGGTGCACTTCGCTGAGCGGCGTCGGTGTCGGCCGTGTGCGCAACAGATCGATGCCGGCATAGATGCCTTCGGCCTGCTGCACTGCGAGGCGCTCGCGGTCGCGGGTGCGGATGAAGTCCTCGACGATCTCGGCGCGGCCGGCGTCGATGCCCATCGCCACCAGAGTCTCGCGGCCGAAGCGCATGGCGGACTCGAACGTCTCGCGCAGTTCGTAGTCGACGCCCTTGGCGAGCAGTTGCAAGGTATGGCCGCGGTCGTAGGATCGCGCGAAGATCTTGGTGCCGGGGAAATCGCCGCGGATCAGATCGACGATGTGGTTGGTCTTGTCCTCGTCGTCGATGCAGATCGCGACCAGGCGCGCCTGCTCGGCGCCGGCCGCCCGCAACACGTCGAGCCGCGTGCCGTCGCCGTAATAGACCTTGAAGCCGAAGCGGCCGGCGACCTGGATCATGTCGGCGTCGGTGTCGATCGCGGTCACGTCGAGATTCTCGGCCAGCAGGTATTGCGACACGATCTGCCCGAAACGGCCGAAGCCGATGACCAGAACGGCGCCGCCGGCGCCGTCGAAATCTTCGGCTTCACGTTCCGCCGGGCGCAGCACGCGGCGCAGCACCTGGTCGGTGAGGGTCGCGAACAGCGGCCCGAGCAGCAGGGTGATCGCGGCGATCGCCGAGAGGATGCTGCCCTGGGTCGCGGTCACGATCCCGAGCCCGGCCGCGAGCGGCAGCAGCACGAAGGCGAATTCGCTCGCGCCGGTGAGCACCGAGCCGGCGCGCAGCGCGTCCCCACGCTTGACGCAGACGACGCGGAACAGCGCCCATACGACGAACGCCTTCAGCAGCGTGATGATCACCGCCGCGCCGATCACCAGCGCGAGGTTGGCCCACACGATCTTCAGGTCGATGGTCATGCCGACGCCCATGAAGAACAGCGCGAGCAGCAGGCCGCGGAACGGCTCGATGTCGGCTTCGAGCTCGTGGCGATAGGTGGATTCCGCGAGCAGCACGCCGGCCAGGAACGCGCCGAGCGCCATCGACATGCCGACGACCTGCATCAGCAGCGCGGCCCCCAGTACGATCAGCAAGGCGGCCGCGGTCATCACTTCGCGCGCGCCGGTCCATGCGAGCAGGCGGAAGAACGGGTTGAGCAGATAGCGCCCGGCAAGCACCAGCGCCGCGATCGCGCCGGCGATCAGCGCGGCCGAGCTTGCCGTTTCCGCGAGGCTCAGTTCGGCGCGCGCCTCGGCGCCCGAGCCCATCAGCGGCACCAGCGCGAGCAGCGGCACCACCGACATGTCCTGGAACAGCAGGATCGCGAAGGCGCGCTGGCCGTAATCGTGCTGCAGGTGGCCGCGCTCCTCCAGGATGCGCAGCGCGATCGAGGTGGCGGAGAGTGCGAGTGCAAGGCCTGCGACGATCGCGCCGCGCCAGTCGAATCGACCGGTCATGAGCGCCAGCCCCGCAATGGCGAGCCCGGTGATCAACACCTGCGCGACGCCGAGGCCGAAAATGTCGCGCCGCATGGCGAGCAGGCGGTTCAGCTCCAGTTCGAGGCCGATGATGAACAGGAGCATCACCACGCCGAGTTCGGCGACGGTCAGGATGCGCTCCGGCGTCGCAAAGATGCCGAGCCCGTAAGGCCCGATGATCACCCCGGCGATCAGGTAGGCGACGATCGCCGAGAGTCGGGCAAAGCGCGCGAGCGGCACGCTGATCACCAATGCGGCGAGCAGCACGAGCGGGAGGCCGAGGAGGTCGATGCCGGCCGAGTGATGATCCATGGACTGGTTTCGCTGGTCAGGAGGAGGCGGATTTCACGGACATAAGACTTTAGCCGCACGGGTGGGCGTCGCGGTAGGGATGTTGCCTCTCGCATCGGCAGCCGCGGTTCATTACCATGCGACTCGGGGGATCACGCGGCCGGCGACGGCCTGGCGACGAGAGCGGCGCACATGGCTCGACGGCTGATTGCCTGTCTGTTCGCGATCCTCTGCGTCGCGATCGTACCCGCGCATGGGCAAACCGGCTTCGACCGCCCCGGCGGCGACTATTTCAACTTCGGCGTGACCTCGGGCGATCCGGCGGCGTGCGCCGCGCGGTGCGAGCGGGAAGGGCGCTGCCGCGCCTGGAGCTTCTCCTATCCGCGCACCGCGGCGCCGGCGGCGACCTGCTGGCTGAAGAACCGCGTCACCGCGCGGGTCGAGGACTCGTGCTGCGTATCGGGCGTGAAGGGGGCGGGTGTGCTGGAGCGCAAGAGCGGGCCGATCGAGTTCTCGATCGATCGCACCGGCGGCGACCTGCGCAGCATGGACGTTAACAATGACCCGACCGGCTCGGTGTGCGCCCAGGCGTGCGAATCCGAGCAGCGCTGCCGCGCCTGGACCTATGTGCGGCCGGGCTATCTCGGCGCCTCGGCGCGCTGCTTCTTGAAGGAGCGCATCACGGCGCCGCGGCGCAAGCCCTGCTGCGTATCCGGCGTGGTGCGCTAACGCCTGCTTGCGCACTTGCTGCCGCTTCTGCGACTCCGTCCGATGGGGTCTATCTGATTCAAGCTTAGGTCAATTCGAAGAGTCTCGCTTTACAGTTCCCTGAGTTCCACCCGGGATGCTCGCGGTCGCCTTTGCACAGGGGATCAGGAATGTCTCGGAAAAGCACCTCGGCCTTTGACGCCAATTACATCGATCAGGATGACTTGCACGCGGCTGGATTCGCCGGCGCCGTGGGCGACGGCGGACCCGGCGTCGGTGGCAGCGGTGGCATACCCAGCGTCGGTGGTGGCGGTGGCGGCGCTCGCCTGGTCTCGACTTACACCAGCGGCAATCCCGCCGTCGATGACGCCAATGAGTTCAATATCCAGATCAATTTCAGCGGGAAGTGGACGCCCCAGCAGCAGGCCGTGGTCGAATGGGCCGCTGATTTCTACAGCCAGCTCATCACGGCCGATGTCCGTGACGATACTGATCTCAGCGGCAATCCGGTCGATGACATCGCGATTACGATCAGCAGCATCCCGCTCGACGGCAGCGGCGGTTTTCTGGCTCTGAGCGGCCCGACCGCCGTGCGCGACCCCGGCAGTGTCGACCAATGGCTGCCGGTCACGGCCTCGATCTTCCTCGACGCGACCGATCTGAAGGATCACAGCCTGTCAGGCACGTGGGATGCGATCATCCTGCACGAGATCGGGCATGCGCTCGGCTTCGTCGGCGGCCTTTTCGGTGTGCTTGGCTTGACCGATGGCGCCGGACACTTCACCGGCGCCAACGCCGAGGCTGCCTATGGCGGTCCCGTGCCGCTGGAAGACACCGGCGGCAGCAGCACCGCCGGCTCGCACTGGGATGAAGACACGTTCGCGCCGAATGGCGAGCTCATGTCCAACGAACTGATGACGGGGTTCTTCGTGCCGGGCGAGACGACGCTCCTGTCCGACACGACGATCGGCGCCCTTGCCGATCTGGGCTACCATGTTCAAGACCCGTCGGTCGGGAGCTCGATGATCGTCGACAGTCACCTGCTGATCGTTTGAGGTCAGCGCCAGCGGGACGAGGTGCTATCCGGTCCCGCCGACCGTGATGCGGTCCATGCGCAGCGTCGGCTGGCCGACGCCGACCGGCACGCCCTGGCCGTTCTTGCCGCAGGTGCCGATGCCGGTATCGAGTTCGAGATCGTTACCGATCATCGAGACGCGATGCAGGTCGCTCGGGCCGTTTCCGATCAGCATCGCGCCCTTGATCGGCGCGCCGACCTTGCCGTTCTCCAGCTTGTAGGCTTCGGTGCACTGGAACACGTATTTGCCCGACGTGATGTCGACCTGGCCGCCGCCGAACGACACCGCGTAGATGCCGTTCTT
>DATEKY010000943.1:0-3337 GCA_035277225.1 Xanthobacteraceae bacterium | reverse complement strand
AGCTTCATTCCGCTGCTGGCCGGCCTCGGCGTCCTCGGCTGGGCCGGCGCGACCCTGCCGCTCGGCATGGTGGTCGCGCTGACCGCGCTCGAGCTGCTGGTCGCGTTCCTGCAGGCCTACGTGTTCACCATCCTCACCTGCATCTATCTCAACGACGCCATCCACCCCGGCCACTGACGGCCGCACGTTTATCTCTCAGTCTCGAAAAGGAGCTTTCGACATGGATCCGATCGCCGCGAAGTACATTGGCGCGGGCATTGCCTGCATCGGCATGGGCGGCGCCGGCGTCGGCGTGGGCATGATCTTCGGTCACTACCTCGCCGCCGCGCTGCGCAACCCGTCCGCCGCGCAGGGCCAGTTCGGCAACCTGATCTTCGGCTTCGCCGTGACCGAGGCGCTCGGCATCTTCTCGCTGCTGATCGCGCTGCTGCTCCTGTTCGCGCTCTAGGCGGACGAGAGCCCGTGCTGCGGCGGCGCAACGGCCGCCGCGCATGATCCCGTGATCCGGAGAGGCCGATGGCCACCAAGTCCCATACCGAGGCGCCTTCCGGTGCGAAGCCCGCGTTTCCGCCGTTCGCGAAGGAGACGTTCGCCTCGCAGCTGGTGTGGCTGGCGATCACCTTCGTCGCGCTGTATCTGCTGATCTCGCGCATCGCGGTGCCGCGCATCGGCGGCATCATCGACGAGCGGCAAAAGCGCATCGATGACGACTTCGCCGCCGCGCAGCGGATGAAGGACGAGTCGGAAGCGGCGCTTGCGGCCTACGAGAAGTCGCTCGCCGACGCGCGCAATCGAGCGCAGGCGATCGGCGCCGAAGTCCGCGACAAGCTCAACGCCGAGGCGGACGTCAGTCGCAAGGCGACCGAAGCCAAGCTGAACGCACAGCTGGCCGACGCCGAAAAGCAGATCGCCGCGACGAAATCCTCCGCGATGGCGAACGTCCGCGGCATCGCGGTGGACGCCGCCGCCGCGATCGTCGAGCGCCTCACCGGAACGGCGCCGTCCGCTCCTGCGGTCGCGGCCGCCGTCGACGACGCGCTCAAGGCCTGAAGGAACGGACATGTTCGCTGAACCCGAATTCTGGGTCGCCGTCGGCTTCGCGATCTTCGTCGGCATCCTCATCTATGTCGGCGTGCCGAAGATGCTGACCAAGGCGCTCGACGATCGCGGTCGGCGCGTGCAGGCCGAGCTCGACGAGGCGCGCCGCCTCAAGGACGAGGCGCAGAAGCTGCTCGCCGAATACCAGGGCAAGCAGCGCCAGGCCGAGGCGGAAGCCGCCGGCATCATCGAGAGCGCGAAGGGCGAGGCCGAGCGCATCGCGGCGGACGCCAAGACCAAGATGGAAGAGTTCGTCGCGCGCCGCACCAAGATGGCCGAGACCAAGATCGCGCAGGCCGAAGCGCAGGCGGTCGCCGACGTGCGCGCCGCGGCCGCCGAAGCCGCGGTGAGCGCCGCCGAGAAGATCCTCACCGATACCGTGAAGGGCAAGGTCGCCGACGACCTGATCGGTCGCGGCATCGGCGACGTGAAGGCGAAGCTGAACTGATCGTCCTCGCTTGCTGCGCGTCGGCCGCGTTGCGACGCTCCGACCTAATCGATTGAACTTTCTGGAAAATCCGCGCCGCGAGTGCGCACGGCGTCCCACGGCGCGCGCATGACCGCAATGCGGCGCTCACATTGCGTCGCATCCGGGCATACCAGCCAAAGCCACGCATTCGCCCTCCTTCAGTCTAGAATTGCAGCCGTGGAAGCCGGCGGCAGAAACGATCGCCGGCCCGAAACGAGGAGGCGACAATGAGGGACTTCGCTTTATCGCGCCGTCATCTGCTGCAGGGCGGCGCCGCACTTGCCGCGACCGGACTCGCCGCACCGGCCTTCGCCAAGGCGCCGATGCTCGGCACCCAGGCGCCCTACTGGTACCGCTTCAAGTTCGGCAATGCCGAGGCGACGATCGTCTCCGACGGCCCGCTGCCGCTCGGCGATCCGAACGCCGCGTTCCTCGGGCTGACCAAGGACGAGATCGCGCGCCAGCTCTCCAGCAATTACCTGCCGCTCGAGAACGCCGTGCTCGAGCAGAACGCGCTGATCGTCAACACCGGCAGCCACCTCGTGCTGTTCGACACCGGGATGGGCAGCGCGAAGGATTTCGGCCCGACCACCGGCAAGCTGCTCGCCAGCATGAAAGCGGCCGGGATCGATCCGAAGGACATCGACGCGGTGGTGATGAGCCACGGCCACATCGACCATCTCGGCGGCAATGTCGGCGACGACGGCAAGAGCAACTTCCCGAACGCGCAGTTCTACATCCAGCAGTCGGATCTGGAATTCTGGACCGACGAGAAGCTGGCCGGCGGGCCGCTGAAATCCTTCCTCGCGCAGGCGAAGAAGAACCTGCTGCCGGTGCGCGACCGCATCGTGTTCATCAAGGACGGGCAGGAATTCCTCCCCGGCATCACGGCGATCGGCGCGCCCGGTCACACGGTCGGGCACACCATCTTCAACATCTCGTCAGGCGGCAAATCGATGGCCTATATCGGCGACCTGACGCATCACCCGGTGCTGCTGATGGAGAAGCCGCGCACCGAGTTCGCCTACGACACCGATCCGAAACAGTCGGCGGAGACGCGCGTGAAGCTGCTGACCAGGTTCGCGGACGACAAGACGCCGATCGTCGCCTATCACTTCGCCTGGCCGGGCTTCGGCCACGTGGCCAAACAGGGCGACGGGTTCAGGTATTACCCGAGCCCGATGAACATGGTGCTGTAGGGTCTCTCCTCTTCACCTCTCCCCGCTCTTGCGGGGAGAGGTCGACGCGCCGTAGCGCAGCGAAGGCGTGTCGGGTGAGGGGCTGGTGCAAGATTCTCAGATGACGGAGTTGCCCCTCACCCCACCCCCTCCCCGCAAGCGCGGGGAGAGGGTGTGAGAGAGTCGGGCTTCTTTCCACGTCATCCGTCCATCCCTCCCCGTCTTCGGGGAGGGTGGCCGGCGCAGCCGGTCGGGTGGGGCTACTCCGCCGCTTCCTGCTGCACCGCCGGCTTCATCCAGCGCAGCACCGGCGTGCGCGCGGCGCGCGTCTCGTCGAGGCGGCGACGCGGCGCGTAATACGGCGCGCCGGAGAACCGCGCGGTGTCGCCGCGCTTTGCCGCCATCGCCAGATCGCGTAGCGCCGCGACGAACAGGTCGAGCGAGCCCTTGCTCTCCGACTCGGTCGGCTCGATCAGCATCGCGCCATGCACGACGAGCGGGAAATACATCGTCATCGGATGATAGCCCTCGTCGATCATCGCCTTGGCGAAATCGAGCGTCGAGACGCCGGTGCCGTCGAGCCACGCGTCGT
>DATEKY010000942.1:0-4178 GCA_035277225.1 Xanthobacteraceae bacterium | reverse complement strand
CCGCATCGCGCCTCGCGCCCGCTCAACGCCGGCGAGGCGCCGCGGATGGAAGCCGCAAACGACATGGATTTCCGCCCCGATCACGCGCTCGCCGACGGCGAGGTGGTGAGCGGCGACGGCTTCGCGCTCGAAGCGGTCACGACGCCGGGCCATACCGCGAACCACATGGCGTTCGCGCTGAAAGGCACCGATATCCTGTTCTCCGGCGATCACGTGATGGGCTGGTCCACCACCATCGTGGCGCCGCCGGACGGCGCGATGACCGACTATATGGATTCGCTCAACAAGCTGACGCGCCGCGACGAGCAGGTTTACCTGCCGGGCCACGGCGGCGCGATCCGCGAGGCGACGCGCTTCGTCGCGGGGCTGATCCTGCACCGCAAGGCGCGCGAGGCCTCGATCCTGCACCGGCTCGGCAAGGGCGCGACCGACATCGCGACGATCGTGCGCGCGATCTATATCGGGCTCGATCCGCGCCTCACCAACGCGGCCGGCTTCTCGGTGCTCGCGCACATGGAGGATCTGGTTGCGCGCGGCGCGGTCGCGACCGACGGACCGCCCGCGATCAACGGCGTTTATCGGCTGGCGCAGACTTGACGGCCTTCGGGTCGCCCTTCTTGCCCTTCTTCAGCGCATCCGCGGGCTTGTCGGGCGTCGCATCGTCCACCGCGTCGTCGATCGCCGCCGAAAGCGACACGATGCGCGCCGCGTTGGTGCCGAAATCGTGCCGGCCGTAGCGCGAGGTCGAGCGGATATCGACGCGCGCGCCGTCGGGATGCTGGCGGATGCGCAACACCACGTCGTCGCGGAAGCCGAGGATCGGCGTGCGCGCGACCGCCTCGATGCGCCCGTCGCGGCGCCCCGCGAGCGGCGAGCGCTCGTCGATGATGAGCCATTTCCACTTGGTCATCACCTGCCGGGCGGCATCGTAGGCGACCTGCGGCGTCGCCGCCACGATCAGCGGCTCGACATTCGGATAGGCGGCCTTCTGCAGTTCGGCGGCGCGCAAACCGGCATAGAGCGTCGGATTGGCCTCGCGCGGGCGCAGCCGCGCCACCGCCTCGAAGCGCGGCGGATCGATCGGATCGGTGGTGATGTCGTAGATCGCGGGCAGCCGATAGGCCCTGGCGCCGAGATAGGTCGGATAGGCGAGGATCGCGACGCTGATAAGGAACGCGCCGAACGCCATGCCGAAGCCGGACAGGCCCTCGCGCCAGATCACCACGAAGGCGCCGATCGCGAACATCATTGCGACGCCGGCAAGCAGCAGCCCGCCGCCGAACGCCGCGAGCGACGGAATGATCTCGAGAATGCCGGCGCGCACGATCACGATGCCGAGCAGCACCACCGCGATCGAGAACACCGCGATGCGCAGCGCCCAGATCGCGAGACGCGAGGTCGGATCGGCCTTGATGCGGCGGGCGAAGTAGGCCCGCCTCATCGGCCCGTGCAGATACGCTTCAGCGCGGCCCATTCGGACGGCTCCAGCAAAGGTTGCGGCGCAGACGCCGTCGCGAGATCGTTTATCAGCTTTACCCGCGCTTGCGTATCGGGGTGGTCGCGCAAAATGTCCATGCCGGGATGGATCGCGCCCGCGATGCGGTTGAGCACGACGGCAAGCGCGCGCTGGTCGCCGCCGGCGCGGCTCATCAGGTCCACCGCATAGCGGTCGGCGGCGGATTCGACCTCGCGCGTATAGGACGAGCGCAGCACGGCGCGTGCGCCGATCACGACCGCGCTGCCGCCGACGAAATCGCCGAGCAGCATCCCGAACAGGAACGACAGGCCGGCCGATTGCAGCAAGGCGCGGGTTCCGTCGCGATGCGCGACGTGGCCGATCTCGTGGGCGATGATGCCGGCGACCTCGTCGGCATTTTCGGACTTCGCGATCAGTCCCTCGTACACGTAGATATGTCCGCCGGGCAGCGCCACGGCGTTCGCCTCGCCGCGCCGCACCACCTTGGCGTCGAGCGGGATCGACAGCGCGGCGGCCTTCTCGAGCTTGCCGACAAGCTTCACCAGCGCGGCGCGGCCCGCTCCCTCGCCCGCTCCCGCGCCGCACTCGAACGGGCCGCTCGCGCCGCCGGTGTCGAGCATCTTGCGCACCTGTCCGTCCACCGCCTTGCCGAGCCAGAGCTCGGCGCGCAGCGGCACCAGCGGCGCGATCTTGTCGGCGAGCGCCGGCACCCCGAACACGGCCGCGAGCACCAGCACGGCGACCGCACCCACGCTCCAGCCGACCACCTTCATCCGGCTGCGCCGCTCGCGCGCGCCGGAGCGGTCGACCGGCACGGACGCTTCGTCGATCGCGGTTGCGAGCGCCGGGTCGCGCACCTCGAGCCGCGCGGGCACCGCCGCGCCGATTTCGCCCAGCCGCAGCAATCCGGACGGCGCGACGAGGTGGTCGAGCCGGTCGTAGCGCCAGCGCGCGAGGACATCGCGGTGTTCATCGTCGCGGATGACAAGGACGTCGGGCGCAAGCTCGATCCGCACGAGGCGCTTCGCGCTGGTCACGCCGTCGAAGAAGAACGCCTTGCCGGCCGCGAGCATCGTCAGATTCCGCCGACATGCAGTGCGTCGGCGAACCCTTCGCCGACCGGCGAGCCGGTCGCCGGCCCCGCCGTGACACGGTCCAGGACCTCGACGTTCTTCAGCTCGACCGACTCGAACCCGTGCCGCCAGAACGGCAGCTTCACCGTCGCCTGGTAGATCGTCGAATAGGCGAGCGCCGTGACGACATAGAAGCCGATGGCGAGCGATATCTCCACGACCTCGAACGGCAGGCGTTGGCCGCCTGCCGAAGCAGTCGTACTGAAGACCGTCTTTACCGCGACAAAGCCGACGACACCCACGACCGCGGCCAACAGCAGCGACATCCAGACGAAGCGCCAGTAGAGCCCGTAGACCGTGCCGGTGCGCAGATGCGACGTCGCGCTCAGCTCGCCGAAGCGCAGCCCGGAAATCCACCAGCGCAGCACCATCGCCTGGAATGCCGGATAGAGCACCGCGATCGCAATGACCAGCCAGAGCGCACCCAGGATCGCCGCTGCCGCGGCCGGCCCGGTGCCCGCCGCATCGAGCGCGTTCGCGCCGCTGCGTGTTCCCTGCTTCACGGCCTCGCCGGCGAGGTTTCCATCGAACATGGCGCCCGCGACGATCAGGCTGAGCACGAACGGAGCAACCGCCACGAACCAGAGCAGTACGCCGCGGAAAAACAGCCGCGTGCCCGAGCCGGCGAACTCGCCGCGCAGATCGCCATACCAGGTGTTGCGGATCTTGAAGCGTTCGAGACTCGCTTGCGCCCACGGATAGGCAAGCCCGAGCGTCATCCCGATCATGCCCCACCAGAAGATCGCGCAGACCGCATAGCGCCAGGCCGAGCCGGTCTGATGGAAGCGGATGCCGCGATAGACGGTGCGCGAGAGGCGATAGCGGCGCGCGCGATAGACCGCGAATTGCCCGAGCACGGCCAGCGCAACCAGCGAGAACAGACCGGCCAATTGCTGAACCCACTCCGTCGCCAGCGATGCGAGGCCGAATATCGCATAGAGCGGCGCGAGGAACACGATCGCCACGAGGAAGCCGAGCAACAGCTCGCGCGCGGTGCCGATATATTCGAGATGCTCGCCTGCGATTTCCGTGTTGTTCCAGAGGAAGCGGCGCACGTCGGTCTGCAGCCAGAAGCGATAGACGCCGAGCGTCACGAGCAGCAGCACGGCGCCGCGGGTGAGCAACCGCCAGAAGACATCCTCGACGCCGTTGAATATCACGCCATTTGCCGGCCGCGCGGGCGGCGGATCAACCGGCGGCGCAGCGTCAAACGAGGTGACGGCGGTCATGCGGCGGTTCTAGCACGGCCGCCTGCCGCATCAACGCAGGATAATCGGCTGCGGTGCCGCCTTGCCGCGGATCAGGTCCGACGCCTTGTCGGCGATCATCATGACGCCCGCGTTCAGGTTCGCGGACAGCATCATCGGCATGATCGAGGCGTCGACGATGCGCAGGCCCTCGAGCCCGCGCACGCGCAGCTCGTCATCGACCACGCTGGTCGGATCGGTATCCGGCCCCATGCGGCAGGTGCCCATCGGGTGGAACGTGGTGGTGCCGCGCTCCTTCGCGGCAGCGAGCAGCTCGTCGTCGGTCTGCGCCTGCGGCCCGGGAAAATCCTCGTAGTCGTA
>DATEKY010000941.1:0-7833 GCA_035277225.1 Xanthobacteraceae bacterium | reverse complement strand
GCCCGGGTTCACTTTGCGGAAGAACGGCGGCGTGGTCATTTCGACCGGCAGCCGCCGCGCCGCGACGGTCAGCGCGGTCTGCACGTCGAGCGCGGCGCCATCGATGTTGCGGTTGAGATCGAACTGCACCGTGATCGTGGTGATGCCGAGCGCCGAGCTCGAGGTCAGCGCGCTGATGCCGGCGATGGTCGAAAGCTGCCGCTCGATCGGGGACGCGACCGACGCCGCCATCGTCTCGGGGCTCGCGCCCGGCAGCGTCGCGGTGATCGAGATGGTGGGAAAATCAACGGCCGGAAGCGCCGAGACGGACAGCAGCCGGTACGCGAATGCCCCGAAAACGATCAACGACGCCGTGATCAGCGTCGTCATTACGGGGCGGCGGATACAGGCTTCGGAAATGCCCATTTCGGCGTGTCGCCTTTCGTCAGCTATCGGCTTTCTTCGCCGCGCGGATTGCCACGCGGGCGCCATTGGTCAGTTGCAGGTGGCCGTTCACGACCACGCTGTCGCCGTCGGCGACGCCGCTTTCGAGCACCGTAACCTCGCCGAGCGTGCGCGCCACCTTGACGGGATGCAGTTCCGCGACATCGTTCTTGATCACGTAGACGAAATTGCCGGTCTGGCTGACCTGCACCGCCGCGGAGGGAACGGTGACGGCTTCCTCGTTGCGCAAGTTCAGATAGGTCTGCACCAGCGTGCCGGGCCACAGCACTTCGTTCTCGTTCGGCATGGTGGCGCGCACGTTGACCATCCCGGTCGCCGCATCGACCGTGTTCTCGATCATCGCAATGCGCCCGATGGCGCGCTTCGCCTCGCCGGGGATCATCGCTTCGACGCTGGACGAGCCTTCCGCCATCGCGTCGCGCAGCGCCGGCAGCTGCATCTGCGGCATCGGGAACGAGACGTAGACCGGCGCGGTCTGGATGATCGTCGCAATCGGCAGCAGATCCGCGGAGCGCACGAAGTTGCCAACCTTCACCGAGGCCGCACTGATCCGCCCCGAAATCGGGGCGCGGATCGTGGCGTAGCTGAGCTGCACCTGAAGGTTCTTCAGCATCCCTTCGTCCGCCTTGAGCGTCGCGGCATAGACCGCGGCCTGCGTCTTGGCGTTGTCGAGATTGGTCACCGGGGTCGCGTTCTTCGCCACCAGCTCGGTGTAGCGGCGGATATCCCGCTCGGCGCCTTCGAGCTGCGCCTTGTCGCGCGCGATGTTGCCTTCGGCCTGGAGGATTTGCGCTTCGATCGAGCGGCTATCCAGCGTGATCAGCGGATCGCCCTGCTTGACGCGCGCGCCGTCGGCGAAGTGGATTTCGGTGATCTCCGTGTCGATCCGGCTCTTGATGGCGACACTGGCCATCGGCGTCACGGTGCCGAGTGCCTCGATCCGCACCGGTGTCGATTTCTTGACGGCGGTCGCAACCTCGACCGGGACGGTGCGGCTGGCGGCACCTTGCGGCGCCTGCGCGACGGCTTGCGGGCTCCAGAGGCCGTACAGATTCCACTTCCATGTCGCAGCGGCGGCTCCCGCCGCGGCGAGCACAACCACCACCGCCAACGTGCTTCGCTTCGTCACGCGTTCAAGGCCCCGGGTCGGAACACCCGCGGCCCCCTCTGGTTTTCCTCGTCCCCCCGGACGCAGTGCACCGGCAAAGTCGACTCTGCGCCCTTTGCCAAGAGGCGGACAACTAACACATTTGTTTCAACGTGTATAAGTCCGTATCGCGCAATTTACCGTGCGCAGGCGCACCGGTATTGGGCATGGTGAATAACTCCGGACACCCCATGCGCATCGCCACCTGGAACGTCAATTCGGTCAAGCAACGGGTCGAGAACCTGAGCGCGTGGCTGCAGGAACGCCAGCCCGAGATCGTCTGCCTGCAGGAAACGAAGTGCCAGGACGAGGCGTTCCCGCGCGAGCCGTTCGAGGCGCTCGGCTACAATGTCGCAATCCACGGGCAGAAGACCTTCAACGGCGTCGCGATCCTGTCGAAGCTCGCCTTCGACGAGGTGACGCCGCGCCTGCCGGGCGACCCGGAGGACGACCACGCGCGCTTTCTCGAGGCGGTGGTGTCGACACCTACCGGCGCGCTGCGCGTGGCGTCGATCTACCTGCCCAATGGCAATCCGGCCAACACTCCAAAATACGACTACAAAATCAAATGGATGAAGCGTCTTTTTGACTATTCACGCGAGCGAATGACGCTGGAGGAGCCGCTGGTCCTGGCCGGCGACTACAATGCCATCCCGGCCGAGGCCGACGTCCACAACCCGGAACTGTGGCGCAACGACGCGCTGTTTCTGCCCCAGACGCGCGCCCGCTGGCGGGCGCTGACCTATCTCGGCCTGACCGACGCCATCCGTGCGACGACGGATGATCCCGGTCTCTACACCTTCTGGGACTATCAGGCCGGCGCCTGGCAGAAGAACAACGGCATCCGCATCGACCACCTGCTGCTCTCCCCGCAGGCCGCCGACCGGCTGGTCACCGCCGGCATCGACAAGCACGTGCGCGCCTGGGAGCGGCCGTCGGACCACGTTCCGGTGTGGATCGAGCTCGATCTGGAGCAGCGCGCCGCCTGACGAACGGTCGTGTCGCGGGACCCCGAAAAAGCCTGTCCCGGACTTGATCCGGAATGGGGGCCGGTTTTCGGATTCGGATAAGGTCACGCGAAAAGAAAAAGAGCGTTACTCGCGCCTGGCGTTCACCCAGCGGGTCAGCATGTCGGCCGCGACCGCGCGCTCGTCGCCCGAGGCCTGCTTCAGCGCCGACTCGTAGAGCTCGCCGATCCACGCTTCCGACGCGCCCGCGTTGGAATGCGCAACCGCAAGCCACATCAGCCCGCGCGCCGGCTGGCGCGGGATATTGTTTTCGCCCTTGAACAGCATGCGGCCGAGCACCGCCTGCGCCTGATACTGGCCCTTGTTCGCCGCCGCGTTCAGCCAGCGTGCAGCCTGGCGTGGATCGTTGTTGGCGCCGCTGCCGTCGAGCAGCAGCCGGCCGAGATGGTATTGCGCGTCGGCATCGCCGAAATACGAGGCCGCATAGGCGTACATGTGACGCGCGCGTCCGAGGTCGGCCTTCACGTCCGAATCCGGAATGCCCTCGCGATAATAGTGGCCGAGCGACACGAACGCGTTCGCGACATAGCGCGCCTGCGGCACGCTCGGGCTCTCATCCGCATGCTCGTCGGCAATGCGGCTGAAATACTCGAATGCCTTGATGTCGGACTGCTCGACGCCGTCGCCTTCCGCGTAGATGCGGGCAAGCTTCCACTGCGCCGCGACGACGCCCTGCGCGGCCGCGTATTCGAGCTGCTTGATCGCCTTGTCCTTCTGCCCGTCGCGCAGCAGCCGGTTGCCCGACTTCAGTGCTTCGAACGGCGTGATGGGCATCGACGGCGCCGCGAACGCGGGCGGCGACAGCAAAGGACGCTCGAGCGGCTCGGCCGGCGTGACGCTCACCGCCGGGACCGGCGCGCGCGGACGCGGCAGCGCGGTCGGCAGGCCCATCGCCGAACCGCCGCCGGCACGCGGGATCGATCCCGGCGGGCGCGGAACGTCGATCGCACGGCTGTTCGCGGACGCCGGCATCATCCCTTGCGCGGGCGCGGTCTGGACCGGCGCGCCGACGTCGCCCGAAGGACGCGTCGTTCCGTCGAACGCGAGCACCTGCGTCGCCCCGAATGCGAGGCCTATCGCCAGCATCAGGGTGCGGTCACGCGTCCGCATAGCTGATCTTCTCGGCCTGCCCGCCCGGATGGGTCACCGCGCCGTTGACGGCCGGCCCGACCTGCTGGGCGTATTTCCACAGATATCCGGAAGTGAAATCGGTCTCGCGCGGCTTCCAGCCGTTCTTGCGCCGCGCCAGCTCCTCATCGGAGAGCGCGACGTCGATCGTGCCGTTGACCGCATCGATCGTGATCATGTCGCCGTCGCGCAAGAGCGCGATCGGTCCGCCGAGCGCCGCCTCGGGGCCGACATGGCCGATGCAGAAGCCACGCGTCGCGCCGGAGAAGCGCCCGTCGGTGATCAGCGCGACCTTGCCGCCGGTGCCCTGCCCGGTCAGTGCCGCCGTGGTCGACAGCATCTCGCGCATGCCGGGTCCGCCGCGCGGGCCCTCGTAGCGGATCACGAACACGTCGCCTTCCTTGTAGGCGCGGTTCTTCACCGCCTCGAAGCAGGCTTCCTCGCCGTCGAAGCAGCGCGCCGGCCCGGTGAACTGCAGCGACTTGAGGCCGGCGACCTTCACGATCGCGCCTTCCGGAGCCAGATTCCCCTTCAGGCCGACGACGCCACCGGTGACGGTGATCGGATCGTTGGCCGGACGCACGACGTCCTGGTGCGGGTTCCACTTCACGGACTTCAGGTTCTCGGCAATGGTGCGGCCCGTAACGGTCATGCAGTCGCCGTGCAGGAAGCCGTGGTCGAGCAGCGTCTTCATCAGGAGCGGTATGCCCCCAACCTCGAACATGTCTTTGGCGACATAACGGCCGCCCGGCTTCAAATCCGCGATATACGGTGTCTTTTTGAAGACTTCGGCCACGTCGAACAGCGTGAACTCGATCCCGCATTCATGCGCGATGGCCGGCAGGTGCAATGCGGCATTGGTCGAGCCGCCCGAGGCGGCAACCGTCGCGGCGGCGTTTTCCAGCGCCTTGCGGGTGACGATGTCGCGCGGGCGCAGGTTCAGCTTGATCAGATCCATGATCTGCTCGCCCGCCGCCATGCAGAAGCGGTCACGGATCTCGTAAGGCGCGGGCGCGCCGGCCGAATACGGCAGCGCCAGCCCGATCGCCTCCGACACCGTCGCCATCGTGTTGGCGGTGAACTGGGCGCCGCAGGCCCCCGCCGAGGGACAGGCGACCTGCTCGAGCTCGTCCAGGTCCTCGTCCGACATCGCGCCGACCGAGTGCTTGCCGACCGCCTCGAACATGTCCTGCACGGTGACGACCTGGCCGCGGAAATTGCCCGGCAGGATCGAGCCGCCATAGATGAAGATCGACGGCACGTTGAGGCGCACCATCGCCATCATCATGCCGGGGAGAGACTTGTCGCAGCCGGCGAGCCCGACGAGGGCGTCATAGCCGTGGCCGCGCATCGTGAGCTCGACCGTGTCGGCGATCGCTTCGCGCGAGGGAAGCGACGCGCGCATGCCGGCATGGCCCATCGCGATGCCGTCGGTGACCGTGATGGTGCAGAACTCGCGCGGCGTGCCCTGCGCGGCGGCGACACCCTTCTTCACCGCCTGCGCCTGGCGCATCAGCGAGATGTTGCAGGGCGCGGCTTCATTCCAGCACGACGCGACGCCGACGAACGGCTGGTGGATCTGCTCGGTGGTCAGACCCATCGCGTAATAGTACGAGCGGTGCGGCGCCCGCGCGGGGCCTTCCGTCACATGGCGGCTCGGCAGGCGTGCCTTGATATTCGTCTTGGCGTCCATAAAACCCTGGGCCCCCCGGCCCTACGCAAACAACGCGAACACTCGCTCAAGTGACCCAGGCCGAAGTTGCCCCGGCGCTACACCCGTGCGCGCCGCAACGGCTTCAGGAATGCCAGAAGGCACACGCTGTGTTCGTGGAGTTGTATGGCTAAATCGCGGCGCGGCGCCGTCCGTTCGAATGGCTAATTCAAATTCATGTTAATATGTTGCCGCCGAGACACACGAATGTGAGCGCAAAGCCTCACCCTGACCGTGCCTGAAAGCGAGAGGCGGGCCGCATGGCCCGCCCTCGTCGGAGGGTCACCCGATGTTGTGCAGTGCGATCAGTATCCGCCCTCGTCGCAGGACGAGAAGCGGCCGTAGCCCTCGTCAGACCAGCACGCGTTCGGGGTCTGGTAGACCGGCCGCGCAATCGCCTCAGCCGGATCGATGCGTTGAGCGGCCGGCGCTTCGGTGCGGAGGTGGCGTTTGTGCTTGGGCGCCGCGGAGGCCGGCGCCAGCGCGGCTGCTGTGATCAGGCCTGCAACGGCCAGGGTGAGAATCGAGCGCATGGCTATTCCTCTTTTGGTTCTGTCGCCCGCGCGCGGCCTATCCGACGGCGTATTCACACGCCCCTCAAATACATGTGACAATCTGACGCAATATTTATTAACGCACTGATTAAACTGGAGAAATGAACGCGCTCCCACACGCCACAGGGGGAAGCCATGCGATTTCGCGGGGCGCGCGCGCACCGAAAGCGGCGTCCCGCGGCTCCTTGAGGGTGTCGTCACAACGAAAGGGAGACACCATGCTGTACCGAAAGAATCTGCCCGGCTGGGAGCGCGCGGCGCGCGCGATCGCCGGCGTCGCCATGATGGGATGCGGATTTCTTGCCCCCGGGCTGGCCGGGACCCCGGTCGGACTTGTCCTGTCCGCCGCCGGCGCCATGACGCTGCTCACGGGATTTGTCGGCTTCTGCCCGGCCTGTGCGATGGTCGGCCGCAAGCTTCCCGCGCCCTGACCGCACCATGGCCGACGCCCTGACCTCCGAACTGGTGACACGCGCCTCGACCGGCGAAGCCGCCGCGATCGAGGCGCTGCTGCGGATCGCCCAGCCCGACATCCGCCGCTACGCGCGCCGCACCTGCCGCACCGCGGGCGATGCCGAAGAGGCGGTGCAGGAAACGCTGATCGTCCTCTACCGCAAGATCGGAACGCTGCGCCAAGTCGGTGCGCTGTCGGGCTGGCTGTTCCGGATCGTCAACCGCTACTGCCTGCGGCTGGCGCTGCGCATGGCGGGCGTTCCTTCCGCCATCGAGGCCGAAGCGGTGGAGAAGCGTTTCGCCGAGGTGCCGCGGCCCGAGCTGCGGCTCGACGTCGCCCGCGCGATCCAGTCCCTGCCCGAGCACTATCGCGCGGTCGTGGTGCTGCGCGATCTCGAAGAGCTCACCATCGACGAGATCGCGGCGCGGCTGTCCGCAACGCGCGAGACCGTCAAGGCGCGGCTGCACCGCGCACGCGGCCTGCTGCGCGAATATCTGCTGAGCGAGGCGTGAGGCTCACTTTTCCGGGCTCATGCGTCACATGTTCAGGACGCGCCCGTAGGCGTCGAGCACCGCCTCCTTCATCGTCTCCGAGATGGTCGGATGCGGGAAGATGGTGTGCATCAGCTCTTCCTCGGTGGTTTCGAGGTTCATCGCCACCACGTAGCCCTGGATCAGCTCGGTCACTTCCGCGCCGACCATGTGGGCGCCGAGCAGCGCGCCGGTCTTCTTGTCGAACACGACCTTCACCAGGCCCTGATCCTCGCCCAGCGCAATCGCCTTGCCGTTGCCGACGAAGGGGAATTTGCCGACCCGCACCTCGCGCTTCTGCTCCTTGGCTCTCGCTTCGGTGAGGCCGACGGAGGCGACCTGCGGATGACAGTAGGTGCAGCCGGGGATCAGGTTCTTGTCCATGGCGTGCGGCTTCATCCCCTTGATCGCCTCGACGCAGATGACGCCCTCGTGCTCGGCCTTGTGCGCGAGCATCGGCGGGCCGGCGACATCGCCGATCGCGTAGATGCCCGGCACGTTGGTCTTGCAGTAGCCGTCGATCACGATGGTGCCGCGGTCGATCTTCACGCCGAGCTTTTCGAGGCCGAGGTTCTCGACATTGCCGACCACCCCGACCGCCGAGATGACGCGGTCGACGGTGAGCGACTGCGTGCCGCCCTTGCCGTCGTCGATGGTCGCGGTGACGCTGTCGCCCTTCTTGTCGAGCCTGGTCACCTTGGCGCCGGTGATGATCTTGATGCCCTGCTTCTCGAACTGCTTTCGCGCGAACGCCGCGATCTCGGCGTCCTCGACGGGCAGGATCTGCGGCAGCACCTCGACGATGGTCACCTCGGCGCCCATCGTGCGGTAGAACGA
>DATEKY010000940.1:0-2270 GCA_035277225.1 Xanthobacteraceae bacterium | reverse complement strand
GCTCGATGCGGTCGAGCCGGGTCACCGCGTCGCCGAGCGAACGCGCGAACGCCGTGATGCCGGCCGGTCCGCCGAGCGCGGCGAGCAGGAGGTTGCCGGCGGTGTTGTCGCTGAGCGTGACCGCGGCATCGCACAGTTCGGCCAGCGTCATGCCGTCGGCGGTGTGTTTTTCGGTCACCGGCGAGTAGGTGACGAGGTCCTTCGCCGAGTAGCTGACGCGCCGGTCGAGGCGTTCGGTGCCTTCGTCCACATGCCGCAGGATCGCGGCGGCGGCGAGCAGCTTGAACGTTGAGCACATCGGGAAGCGCTCATTCTCCCGATGGCCGGACTGTAGGCCGGTCTGCGTATCGAGCACCGCGACGCCGAGCCGCCCGCGCGCCTCTTTTTCGATCCGCGCGAATGCGGCGGCGAGCGGCTTGGCCGCCCGCGCGAGATCGCGCGGGCCCGCAAAGACGGCTGCGCCCACAGCGAAAGCCAATTGGCGTCTGGTGATCATGCGCACTCCTTACCGCGGCTGACCGCCGTTCGGGACCCGAACCGGCATGCGCACTATCGAAATCGAGTCCGGCGCCATCGACTTGGACGAACATATTAAACTCGTTATCCATGCACTTTATATGAGAATAAAATCATCATACAATTAAGAGTTATGTTTGGCAGAACGAACCCAACGTGTCCGGCCCGACCACAAAGCAGCTTAAATCGCGATTAACCATGCAGGCTTAGTTCTGGACGCGGGCAAGTGTGTGAGGGTTTTCGAGTGTTCCCGCGGGGCTGCGTTTTCGCGCTGTGCGGTGTGCTGCTGGCCCTTCCGGCTGGCGCGCAGGAGCGCGCCCCAGAGCGCGCGCAGGAACGCGCACATGAGCATGCCAATCTGGCCCGGCCGGCGGCGCCCGCCGCGGATGCGTTTCCGGTGGCGAGCGAGGCGCGGCTCGGCGGCGATGCGACCCGCACCCGCCTGGTGATGGATTTGAGCCGCAGCATCGAGATTGCGGCGTTCACTTTGGCCGACCCCTACCGCGTCGTAATCGACCTGCCGCAGGTGATCTTCCAGCTTCCCGCCCGCACCGGAGAGCAGGCGCGCGGCCTGATCAAGGCGTTCCGTTACGGCCTGGTGATGCAGGGCGGCTCGCGCATCGTGGTCGATGCGACCGGTCCGGTGCGCATCGACAAGGCGTTCGTGGTCGCGGCCGCGGACAATCAGCCGGCACGCCTGGTGCTCGACCTGATCTCGACCGACCGCGCAAGCTTCCTGCGCACGCTGGCGCTGGAAAACCGCCCGGCGCGCGAAGCCAAGAAGCCCGAGCGCGAGCCGGCCAAGCGCCCCAATGACGGCCGGCCGCTGATCGTGATCGATCCCGGCCACGGCGGCCCGGACACCGGCACGGTCGCGTCGAGCGGCGAGATGGAAAAGGCGATCGTGCTCGAATTCGCCCAGACGCTGTCAGAGAAGCTGGAGAAGAGCGGCAAATACCGCGTGCTGATGACGCGTACCGACGACCGTTTCGTGCCGCTCGGCGATCGCGTGCGGTTCGCGCGCCATGAGGGCGCGGCGCTGTTCGTCTCGATCCATGCTGATGCGCTGGCGGCGCGCGGGGAGGCGGATGTGCGCGGCGCGACCGTGTATACGCTCTCCGATACCGCCTCGGACTCCGAAGCCGCGCGGCTGGCCGAGGACGAGAACAAGGCCGACGCGATCGCGGGCGTGGATCTGTCCTCCGAGCCCGAGGAGGTTGCCGGCATCCTGGTGGACCTCGCGCAGCGCGAGACCAAGAATTTTTCGCATCACTTCGCCCGCACGGTGGTCGGCGAGCTCAAGACCGCCGCGAAGCTGCATCGCAACCCGCTGAAGTCCGCCGGCTTCAAGGTGCTGAAGGCGCCCGACGTTCCCTCGGTCCTGATCGAACTCGGCTACGTGTCGAACAAGCAGGACCTGAAGCTGATGACGTCGGATGCGTGGCGCACGCGCACCAGTGAGGCGGTGGCGCAGGCGGTGAACGCGTTCTTCTCGACCCGGCTCGCGGGTTCCGGACCCGCGCGGGGCGCAAACTGAGGTGTGGCGATGAAGCCTCAGAAGCCTGCGAAGCGCTCCGCCAAGCCCAAGTTTGACCATAAAACCGACGGAGTTAGCCGGCTACCTCACTTGCTAACGGAGTGGTTCGGGGCGCATAAGGCGGTTGCCGGGGTGGATGCCGTATCATCCGGCCATGACGGGAGATTCGCCGGCCAGAAGGGCCGGGCGAAAGGGCGGCAATGAGACTTCTGCTTCG
>DATEKY010000939.1:0-2883 GCA_035277225.1 Xanthobacteraceae bacterium | reverse complement strand
TCGGCAAGATCCCAGACGGCATCACCGCCGAGGTCTCGCTGCCGCTTTCCGCGGTGCCGGCAACGCGCGTCCCGCGCTCGGCGCTCACGTTTTCCTCGGCCGGTAATCTCGGCGTGCGCGCCGTCCGCAGGGACGACACGGTCGAGTTCGTTCCCATCAACGTGGTCGAGGACGAGCAGAGCTTCATGTGGGTCACCGGCATCGCCGACGGCAGCCGCGTGATCGTGCAGGGGCAGGATTTCGTGCGCGAAGGCCAAGTGGTCGAGGCGGTGCCGGCGCCCGAGCTGACGGCGATCGCGAAGTAGCGAATAGGGACGAGCGACGAAGCGCTATTTGCTATTCGCTGGGGAAAATGATGTCCAAGTTCATCGACTACGCCATCGGCCACGCGCGGCTCACGATCGCGACGCTGGTGTTCCTGCTGGGCGCGGGGCTCGTCGCCTATGTGACGATCCCGAAGGAGGCGGAGCCGGACATCAAGATCCCGATCATCTACGTCCAGCTCTCGCAACGCGGGATCAGCCCGGAGGATTCCGAGCGGCTGTTGCTGCGGCCGGTCGAGACCCAGCTCAAGTCGGTCGGCAACGTGAAGGAGATGCGTTCGACCGCGTTCGAGGGCGGCGGCTTCGTGCTGCTCGAGTTCGAGGCGGGCTTCGACTCCAAGGCTGCGCTCGCGGACGTGCGCGCCAAGGTCGACCAGGCCAAGCACGATCTGCCGCGCGACGTCGACGAGCCGCAGGTGCTCGAGGTCAATCTCTCGCTCTATCCGGTGCTGGTGGTGGGGCTTTCCGGCGACGTGCCCGAGCGGACGCTGTTGCGCATCGCCCGCGCCGCCAAGAACGCGATCGAGCAGGCTCCGGGGGTGCTGTCGGCGGAGCTGCGCGGCGCGCGCGACGAGGCGGTCGAGATCATCCTCGATCCGACGCTGATCGCCAGCTACGGCATGTCGCTGGAGCAGCTCGGCTCGATCACCCAGTCCTTCAACACCCTGATCGCCGCCGGCGCGCTCGAGGGCGAGAGCGGCCGCTTCGCGGTGAAGGTGCCATCGCTGTTCGAGAAGCCGCAGGACATTCTGCAGATTCCAATCGTCGCTTCCCCGAAGGCGTCGGTGACGCTGCTCGACATCGCGCAGGTCAAGCCGACCTTCAAGGACGCGACCTCGGTCACGCGCGTCAACGGCCGCCCGGCCATGACCATCGAGGTGTCCAAGCGCACCGGCGCCAACCTGATCGAGACCGTCGATGCGGTGAAGGCGACGGTCGAGGCGCTGCAGAAGACCTGGCCCGAAGCCGTGCATGTCACCTTCACTCAGGACAAGTCGAAGGTGATCCGGCAGATGCTGGGCGACCTGCAGAACTCGGTGTTGACCGGCGTGCTGCTGGTGGCGATCGTCATCCTGTTCGCACTCGGCTTCCGCGCCTCACTGTTCATCGGCATCGCGATCCCGGCCTCGTTCCTGGCCGGCGTGCTCGGGCTGCAGCTCGCCGGACTGACGGTCAACATCGTCGTCCTGTTCTCGCTCATCCTCGCCGTCGGCATGCTGGTCGACGACGCCATCATCGTGTCGGAGTTCGCCGAGCGCCGCATGTCGGAGGGCATGCCCCCGAAGGAGGCCTATTCGCTCGCGGCCAAGCGCATGTCCGGGCCGGTGATCGCGGCGACCGCGACCCGCATTGCCGCGTTCTCGCCGCTGCTGTTCTGGCCCGGCGTGGTCGGCCAGTTCATGAAATATCTGCCGATCACGTTGATCGCGACGCTCACGGCCTCGCTGGTGGTGGCGCTGTTCTTCACGCCGACCTTGGGCGCCTTGCTCGGCAGGGCGGCGCCGGTGCCGCACGACGAACGGGCCAAGGATCGCGGGCCCTATATGCGCACCGTGCGGCTCGCCCTGCGCCGTCCCGGCATGACGCTGACCTTGGCGGCGCTGCTGCTGGTCGCGGTGCAGATGGCCTACGGCAAGTTCGGCCGCGGCGTCGAGTTCTTCCCGAAGGTCGAGCCCGACTACGGCCAGGTGATCGTGCACGCCCGGGGCAACCTCGCGCTCGACGAGAAAAATCGTCTGATCGGCGAAGTCGAGAAGCGCGTGCTCGCATTCGACGGGCTCAAGACCGTCTATACCCGCATCGGCGAGCAGCCGCGCGGCATGAGCGAGCTCACCGAGGACACCATCGGCGTGATCCAGTTCGAGTTCGCGGATTGGCGCAGCCGGCCCCCGGCCCACGAGATCATGGACGCCATCCGCGACAAGACCGCCGACATTCCCGGCATCCTGATCGAGGTGACGGCGCCGCGCGCCGGCCCGCCCACCGGCAAGCCGATCCAGGTGCAGATCGGCGCGCTCGACCCGGCGGTACTGCCGGCCGCCGCCAGCAAGGTCGCGGCCATTCTCTCGGCGCGCAGCGACATTCGCGATCTCGACGACGGCCAGCCGCTGCCCGGCATCGATTGGCAGATCGAGGTCGACAAGTCGGAAGCGGCGAAATACGGCGCCGGCATCAGCACCGTCGGCGCCGCGGTCCAGCTCGTCACCAACGGCCTCAAGGCGACCGAGTACCGCCCGGTCGACAGCGACAAGTCGGTCGACATTCTCGTGCGCTTCCCGCCCGACCGGCGCAGCCTCGATCAGATCGACGATCTGCGGGTGCAGACCCAGGCCGGGCACGTGCCGATCGGCAATTTCGTGCAGCGCCTGCCGGCGCCGCGCGTGGGCTACATCAACCGCGTCAACGGCAATCGCGTGATGACGGTCTCGGCCAACGTCGCCGAAGGCGTGCAGACCGCCAAGGTCCAGCAGGAGATCGCGAGTTCGCTCGCCAAGACCGATCTCGGCGCGGGCGTGACCTTCCGGCTCAAGGGCGAGGACGAGGAGCGCGCCAAGGCCTC
>DATEKY010000938.1:0-2106 GCA_035277225.1 Xanthobacteraceae bacterium | reverse complement strand
CACACCGCGATCTTCCGCTACGAGCGGCCGATGCCGCTCAACCTGCTGCTGCGCGCCCTCCCCGACCTCGGCTACGTCTCGGCCAAGCATCTCTACGAGGACAAGGGCGACATCCGGCAGAACCCGCTCAACCTCGCACCGGTCGGCACCGGCCCGTTCAAGTTCGTGCAGTACGAGCGCGGCCAGTACATCATCGCCGACCGCAATCCGAACTACTGGCGGCCGAACGCGCCCTATCTCGACCGCATCGTGTGGCGCGTGGTGACCGACCGCGCCGCCGCTGCCGCCCAGATGGAGGCGGGACAGATCCACTACAGCCCGTTCTCGGGGCTGACGATCTCCGACATGGCGCGGCTCAAGAAGGACCCGCGCTTCATCGTCTCGACCAAGGGCAATGAAGGCAACGCGCGCACCAACACCGTCGAGTTCAACTTCCGCCGCAAGGAGCTCGCCGACATCCGCGTGCGCCGCGCGATCGCGCATGCGCTCAACATCCCGTTCTTCATCGAGAACTTCCTCGGCGAGTTCGCCAAGCGCGGGACCGGCCCGATCCCGTCGGTCTCGACCGACTTCTATCCGGCCGACAACGGCCCGCAATATCCGTACGACAAGGCGCTCGCCGTCAAGCTGCTCGACGAGGCCGGCTTCAAGCCCGGCGCGGGCGGGACGCGCTTCTCGCTGCGGCTGCTGCCGGCGCCATGGGGCGAGGATGTCTCGCTGTTTGCGACCTTCATCCAGCAATCGCTCGGCGATGTCGGCATCAAGGTCGACATCGTGCGCAACGACGGCGGCGGCTTCCTCAAGCAGGTCTACGACGATCACAATTTCGATCTCGCGAGCGGCTGGCACCAGTACCGCAACGATCCCGCGGTCTCGACCACGGTGTGGTACCGCTCGGGCCAGCCGAAGGGCGCACCCTGGACCAACCAATGGGACTGGACCGATCCGAAGATCGACAAGATCATCGACGACGCCGCGACCGAGGTCGATCCGGTGAAGCGCAAGGCGCTCTACGGCGAGTTCGTGCGCGCCGTGAACACCGAAATCCCGCTCTGGTGCCCGATCGAACAGATCTTCGTCACCACCATCAACGCCAAGGCGCGCAATCATTCCAACACGCCGCGCTGGGGCTCCTCGAGCTGGTATGATCTGTGGCTCGCAGAATGACGACCTGACATGCGCATCCTGAGCCTCGCCGGGCGGCGGCTGGCAGCCTCGATCCCCACGCTGTTCCTGATCCTGATCGGCGTGTTCCTGCTGCTGCAGTTCGCACCCGGCGACACCGTGGATGCGCTGATGGCGCAGCTCGGCGGCGGCGACGCGGCGACCGCGAAGGAACTGCGCCGTTTCTACGGGCTCGACCTCTCGGTGCCGGCGCAGCTGGTCAATTACCTCTGGCGGCTGGTGCGGCTCGATCTCGGCTTTTCGGCGATCTACGGCAAGCCGGTGGTGACGGTCATCGCCGAGCGGCTGCCGGCGACGCTGCTCCTGATGACCTCGGCGCTGTCCTTCGCGTTCTTCATGGGACTGGTGCTCGGCGTCATTGCGGCGCGCCGCGTCAACAAATGGCCCGACACGCTGATCTCGACCCTGGGGCTGATCTTCTACGCGACGCCCTCGTTCTGGTTCGGCCTGATGGCGATCGTGGTGTTCTCGATCTACCTGCAATGGCTCCCGGCCGGCGGCTTCGAAGACATCACGATCGTGCACAGCGGCTTGTCGCGCACGCTCGACATCGCGCGCCATTTGCTGCTGCCCTCGCTCACGCTCGGGCTGATATTCCTGGCGATCTATCTGCGTATCATGCGCGCCTCGATGCTCGAGGTGCTGAACCTCGATTTCGTGCGTACCGCGCGCTCCAAAGGCCTCGACGAGACCAGCGTCGTGGTGCGTCACGTGCTGCGCAACGCGCTGCTCCCGATGGTGACGCTCATCGGGCTGCAGGCCGGCACCATGCTCGGCGGCTCGGTGGTGGTCGAGAGCGTGTTCTCGCTGCCGGGGCTCGGACGCCTCGCCTACGAGTCCGTGGTGCAGCGCGACCTCAACACGCTGCTCGGCATCGTGTTCGTCTCGGCGCTGCTGGTGATCGTGGTGAATTTCGTGGTC
>DATEKY010000937.1:0-8174 GCA_035277225.1 Xanthobacteraceae bacterium | reverse complement strand
GCACCGGCTCGATGGGGTCGTGCGCCGGCGTCTGGAGCGCCGGGCGGCGCTAGCTGTCATTCCGGAATGACGAGAAAATGAAAAGCCCGCGGGACTTGCATCCCGCGGGCTTCTGCTTTTTTCGGCAGCTACGCCGCTTTGCGGTTCACCGAGCTCTCCGCCATTGCGGTCAGCTTCTTGTCGGTCGCCTTCTCCTCGTCGAGGTTCTTCTGCAGCACGGAGGCGCAGTCGTTGCGCCCGAGCTGCTTCGCCCACGCGATCAGCGTGCCGTAGCGCGTGATCTCGTAGTGCTCAACCGCCTGCGCGGCGGCGATCAGCGCCGCGTCGAGCACCTGCTTGTCGTCAACCTCGCCCGCGATCTCCTCGGCCTCGTCGATGATGCCGTCGATCGCCGGACAGTCGACGCCCTTCGCCTCGACGCCGTGCATCTTGAACACCTGCTCGAGGCGCTGCACCTGCCCCTTGGTCTCGCTCAGATGCGTCTGGAAGCCCTGCTTGAGCTGCGAGTCGGTCGCCTTCTCGATCATCTCGGGCAGCGCCTTCAGGATCTGGTTCTCCGCGTAATAGATGTCGCGCAGCGTATGCACGAACAGATCGTCCATTGTCTTGATGTCCTTCGAGAAGAAGCCCATTGGCGATTCCTTTCTTGGCCGCGGATTTTCGGATGCGAGCGCGCGGTTGCGGAACTCTCTCCACACATGCGCGCGTTCGCGACGCCAACCGCTGCGCCAAAAACTTGTTCCTGAAACGCGTTGTTAAATCGCCGGAACGTCACGGGTTTCGCGGCGTTTTCTCGACATGTGAAACGGCGGATGGATGTCGGATATGCGGTTCACTCTTTCAGTCATCGTGTTGAGCGCGAGCTGCATCGCGGCAACGGCGCAGACGACGACCGTGCCGCAGGGCACGGAGCATCCGGGCGCGGCGTGCCCACCCGGCGCCGGCCGCAATGCGCCGACCGTCGGCAAGGAATCCGGGCGGACGCTGTCGGATCAGCTTGCCCAGTCGAAGGGCGTGATCTGCCCGCCCGCGGGCGTTGACCCGGAGATGCGTCAGGCGCCACCCGAAGGCGGCGCGATGAAGGTCATCCCGCCGCCTGGCTCGCCCGGCGGAAATCAGAATGTCCAGCCGAAATAGGGATCGTGCCCCCGAATAGCGGCTCGCATTCGCGCCCGCGCGGTCCCATAATAGGGGCATGCGCAAGCTTCTGATCCTCATCCCGCTGATTGCGCTGCTGGCCGGATCGGTCTGGTTCGCAATCTATTCGTGGACTGCGATCGAAGGACCGCCGGTACCGTTTGAAGGGCAGCTCGCGATGGGGCTCGGCATCGTGTTCTCGCTGATCGTCGGCTGCGGGCTGATGGCTCTTGTGTTCTACTCGAGCCGCCGCGGCTACGACGACGCGGCCTATCTCGATCGGACCGACAAGCGCACCGAGCGATGAGCCGAGCCGCGGCAAGCTGCGTCCAATAAAAGCCCGAAACTGCCGCGCACTTGCGTTTTCCGCCCCGGCGTGATTTCCCCCACTGTCGCTTTGCAGGATTTCGACATGCGCTTTCTGGCTGCTCTCCTTATTGTGCCGGTGATTGGGTTCACGCTGCCGTCCGATCTCGCGGTCGCGCAGGACGGCGCGGCGAAGCAACGCGTCTCGAAAAAGCGCAGCCTCGCGGCGCAATGCCGCAAGCCGGCCTTCGCGGCGAACAATCCGAAGAGCTGCGCGCGCTTCGCCAAGGGGAACCCGCCCGCCGAGCAGGCAAAGCAGCCCGAACAGCCCACGCGTCCCGACTTCACCGCCGACGATCAGGCCGTCGCGACCATACCCGGCGTGCCGGACGCGCGGTTCTGGGCCGATTCCGAGAAAGACTTCCTCGCCGTGCTCCCGTCGACTCCGGGGCCGTGGCTCGTGCTGTCGACCGGTGGCGGTGACGGCGCATTTGGCGCGGGACTGCTCAACGGCTGGTCCGAGTCGGGCAAGCGCCCCGAGTTCTCCGTCGTCACCGGGGTCAGCACCGGCGCGCTAATGGCGCCCTATGCCTTCGTCGGATCGTCGCAGGATTCCGGGCTCAGGCGCGCCTACACCGAGTACAATGCCGGCGACATCTTCGAGGACGTGAAGACGCCCGAGAGCCTGGTCGATACCTGGCCGCTCAAGCGCCTGATCGCCAAGGAGGTCACGCCCGAACTGCTGGCGCAGGTCGCCGAAGGGTACAAAGCCGGGCGACGCCTGCTGGTCGCCACCACGAATCTCGACGCGCAGCGCGGTGTCGTCTGGAACATGGGCGCGATCGCCGCAAAAGGCGACGAAGCATCGCTCAAGCTGTTCCGCGACATCCTCGCCGCCTCGACCGCCATTCCGGGGCTGTTTCCGCCGGTGATGATCGACGTCGAGGTGAACGGCAAGAAGACGCAGGAGATGCACGCCGACGGTGGCCTCTCGGCGCAGCTCTTCGTCGCGCCCGAATCGATGCTCAACACGTCGAGCACCACCAAGATCCCGGCGAGCGCGCTGTACCTGATCGCCAACAACCGTCTCAGCCCGGAATTCCAGATGACCGAGCGCTCTTTGATCTTCGTGCTCGGCCATTCGATCGCGGTCGGCGTTCAGTCGATGCTGCGCATGAACATCGATCGCGCCTACGCCGCCGCCAAGCGGGACGGCATCCCGTTCTACCTGTCCTACCCGGCGCTCGGGGCCGACCAGCAGGGCAAGGGCGCCTTCGACACCGAATTCATGAAGGGCCTGTTCGAAAACGGTGTGATTCGCGGCAAGACCGGCGAGCCGTTCGTGCGCGAAGTCGGCGAGGCCCTGCGCGGCTCGCTGTCAGCCGGAAAATAATTCCGGGAACCCTGCCGGAAACCAGCGGTTAACTACGTCCTTCCGGACCGAACGGTAACCGGCCGCCTCTCCTTCGCAATTTAATATTATTCAACCGGTCCCGCCCCTTAATGGCGGCCTGGAGGCGTTTCGGTGGCAGCCGGCGCGCTCCAGGACGGGTACGGCGATTTGAACCTTCGTTCAGCTTCGGACGACGAAATATTCAAAGGCCGTGCGTGTGATTGACCTCGAAGAAGGGCGCACCGTGACCACGGCAAGAACCGGCTGAAACCAGCCCGCGTTAACGGCGTTAACAGCGAAACGACAGTCTGGAGGCTGCCATGACCTTGATTTCCCGAGCGATTCCGGCTCTTGCCGCTGCCGCGATGCTGTCGGCGAGCGCTGTCCCGGCGTCGGCTCCCGCGTTCGCCAGGTCGAATTATGACGGCCATTGGAGCGTTCTCATCGTGACCCAGAAAGGCACCTGCGACCGTGCCTACCGCTATCCGCTCAAGATCGAGAACGGCTCGGTCGGCTATGCGGGCGAGGCTTCTTTCAACGTGGCCGGCAAGGTCGGCGCGAACGGCGCGATCACCGTCACGGTCTCCAAGGGCGACAAGAGCGCCAAGGGCACCGGCCGCATGTCGGCGACCGACGGCGCGGGCATCTGGACCGCGGGCTCGGGCGACTGCTCCGGCACCTGGACGGCCGAACGCCGCTCTTCTTAACGTTTAGGCGCATGGCCTTGCCCGAAAACCGGTACCCACTTTTCGGGACCATGCGGTAACCCTCACGAAAGCTTCAAGAATTCTTGAACCCGGCGCTCGACGCCGGGTTCTTGCGTTGGGACGGCCGGCCTCCATCTGGGAAACAAACCGGCTAACGCGCGTTACAGACGACACAAACCCAACATTCTGCCGAAACACGCGTGGGTTAATCCTCGCCACAACGAAATTCGAGACGAATGGAGCTTGCAATGACCCTCACCCAGACGATCCGCCCCGCCACTGTCCTCGCGGCGCTCGCGGTCCTGGCGTCTACGGTCATCCCGGCCGGCTCCGCGCCCATTCCCTCGGCCAAGAACTTCGACGGCGGCTGGAGCGTGCTGATCGTCACCGAAAAAGGCACCTGCGACCGCGCCTACCGCTATCCGGTCAAGATCGAGAACGGCACGGTCGGCTACGCCGGCAGCGCCTCGTTCAACGTCACCGGCAAGGTGGGCCAGAACGGCGCCGTGACCGTCACCGTGTCTCGCGGCAGCAACAGCGCCACCGGCACCGGCCGCATGTCAGGCACCGACGGCTCGGGCACCTGGACCGCCGCCTCCGGCGAATGCTCTGGCACCTGGACCGCCGAGCGCCGCTCTTAAGGTTTTTGACTGTTCTTCACCGCGACCTCTCTCTGACCTCCAGACTTCAAGCCCGGCGCAAGCCGGGCTTTTTTCTTTGGCACACGTGTCGAAAACGGGTCCGGTCATACGTCGTGAAAGCAGAACGCACTCTTCCGCCGCGAAACAGAAACACCAGCACCCGATACCGATGAAACAATCGCAACATTCGGCTGAAACAGGGGTGCGTTACACAGGCGATAACGAAATTCCAAATGACAGGGACCCTCACAATGATCGGCTTCAACCAGACCACCGCTTGCGCCCTCACCGCTCTCGCGATCCTGGCGGCTTCCGCAGCCCCGGCCTTCCCGGCCCCGATCGCGTCCGGCAAGGGGAACTTCGACGGCAACTGGAGCGTCCTGATCGTCACCGAAAAAGGCACCTGCGACCGCGCCTATCGTTATCCCGTGCGCATCACCAACGGCTCCGTCGGCTATGCGGGCGAAGCCTCCTTCAACGTGGTCGGCCGGGTCGGCGGCAACGGCGCCGTGACCGTCACGGTGTCGAAGGCCGGCCACAGCGCGACCGGTACCGGCCGCATGTCCGGCTCGGATGCCTCCGGCCGCTGGGCTACCGCTTCCGGCGAATGCTCCGGCACCTGGAGCGCCGAGCGCCGTTCGTGAGCGCATGATCCCGAAAAGTGTGAAGCGGTTTTCGGGAAAGATCATGCGCCACGGCTAAAGAGTTTCGGGCTCACTGGCCCACACGTCTCTACACTGCGCCTCTCTCCAACCTCCAGACTTGAGCCCGGTGCTTGCACCGGGCTCTTTTTTCTTTCTGTCATCCCGGCCAAGCCGCGCAACGCGCGGCGCGAGCCGGGACCCATGTACCCCGGCTCCCTCCGCGATCCGCGACAGATGGGTCCCGGGTCTCCTTCGCTCCGCGAAGTCGCCCGGGATGACATCGTTGCGGTAATGGAATCAAAACGCGCCGGGAAACACGCCGCCGTCGATCAGCAGATTCTGCCCGGTGATGTAGCCGGCATGCGCCGAGCACAGGAACGCGCAGGCCGCGCCGAACTCGTCCGGATAGCCGAAGCGCTTCGCCGGCACCGTCGCGACGCGCGCAGCCTTCGCCTGCTCGACCGTGATCTTCTGATTCTTCGCGACGTTCTCCATGTTGGAGTTGAGCCGGTCGGTCTCGAAGCTGCCCGGCAGCAGGAAGTTGATGGTGATACCATTCGGCGCGACCTGCCGCGCAACGCCGCACAGGAACGCGGTCAGGCCGGCGCGCGCACCGGACGAGAGATCGAGCCCGCCGATCGGCATCTTCACCGAACCGGATGTGATGTTGACGATGCGGCCGAACTTCTTCTCCGACATCGGCCCGACCACTTTCTGGATCAGCTCGATCGCCACCACCATGTTGGCGGTCACGCCCTCGAGCATCCTGGCGCGGTCGATCTCGCGGAAATCGCGAAACGGCGGGCCCGCATTGTTGTTCACCAGGATGTCCGGCTCTGCCATCGCGGCGAACAGCGCCTTCTGTCCTTCGGCGGTGGCAACGTCGGCGACCACCGGGATCACCTTCGCGCCGGTTGCCTTGGCGATTTCGCTCGCGGTGGCCTCGGTCCGCGCCTTGTCGCGGCCGTTGACCACGACCTCGCAGCCCGCTTCCGCGAGCCGGTGCGCGCAGGCGCGGCCGAGGCCGCGGCTCGATGCACAGACGATGGCTTTGCGGCCCGCGATGCCGAGATCCATGAGAGAAACTCCTGAATTTGGACGGGTGGAACTTGGAAAAGGCAGCGCGGCACCATAGCGGCCCGCGCGGCTTCGGCAAGCCAGCGTCATTGATCTGCAACACAAATCAGTCACCAAACCGCATGGAGCAAGGGGCGCGGTGATCGTGAAGGACAGCGACGGTTCACGGACCTATCGCGCACTGTTCATCTCCGACGTGCATCTGGGAACCAAAGGGTGCCAGGCCGAGCGCCTGCTCGACTTCCTGCGCGAATACGATGCCGAGACGATCTATCTGGTCGGCGACATCGTGGACGGCTGGGCGCTGAAAGGCGGCTGGTACTGGCCGCAGCCGCACAACGACGTCGTGCAGAAGCTGCTGCGCAAGGCGCGCAAGGGTGCGCGCGTCGTCTACGTGCCGGGGAATCACGACGAGGTGCTGCGCAGCTTCTACGGCACCCATTTCGGCGGCATCGAGGTGGTGAAGGACGCGACGCACGAGGGTGCCGACGGGCGGCGCTATCTCGTGACGCACGGCGACCAGTTCGACCTCGTGGTGCAGAACGCGCGCTGGCTCGCGCTGCTCGGCGACAAGGCCTACGATTTCGCGATCGCGGTGAACCGCATCTTCAACATGATCCGCCGCCGCCTCGGCTTCCCCTACTGGTCGCTGTCGAAATGGGCGAAGCTGAAAGTGAAGAACGCCGTCAATTACATCGGCGATTTCGAGAAGACGCTCGCCGCCGAGGCGGAGCGATTTCATGCCGACGGCGTGATCTGCGGGCACATTCACCATGCCGCCGACCACGAGCAGTTCGGCGTGCGTTACCTGAACTGCGGCGACTGGGTGGAAAGCTGCACCGCAATCGTCGAGCACATGGACGGCCGCTTCGAGATCGTCACCTGGACCGAGGCGATGGGCCTCGAGGCCGTCGCGCCGGTGGTTACCTCCCGCGCAGCCTGACGTCGCAACTGCGCCCTTGCTTCGGCCCGCTTTGCGGCGTTACCGTCCGGTCATGGCAAACACAACCGTGCCCGTTACGCCGCCGACGGCGGCCGATGTCGATCAGGCGGCGCGCCGCCTTGCCGGCGTCGCGTTGCGCACGCCGCTGATATCCTCGCCGGTGCTCGATGCCGCGACCGGCGCGCGCGTGTTCCTGAAGGCCGAAACGCTGCAGCGCACCGGCTCGTTCAAGTTCCGCGGCGCCTACAACAAGCTGTCCTCGATCGCGCCCGAGAAGCGCGCCGGCGGGGTCGTCGCCTTCTCCTCCGGCAATCACGCGCAGGGCGTGGCGCATGCCGCCAAGCTGCTCGACATGCCGGCAGTAATCGTGATGCCGGCCGACGCGCCGCGTCCGAAGCGCGAGCGCACCGCGGCGTTCGGCGCCGAGATCGTGCTCTACGATCGCGACAAGGAGGACCGCGAGGGCATCGCGCGGGCGCTCGCCGAGAAGCGCGGCGCCACGCTGGTGCCGCCGTACGACGATCCGTTCATCATCGCGGGACAGGGCACGGCCGGCCGCGAGATCATGGAGGACCTGACCGCGCTCGGGCTGAAGCCCGACATCGCCGTCATCGGTGCCTCGGGCGGCGGGCTTGCGGCGGGCATTTCGCTCGCGCTGAAGGCGCGCGCTCCCGACGTGAAGATCTACACCGCCGAGCCCGAAGGCTTCGACGACACCGCGCGCTCGTTCAGGTCCGGCAAGCACGAGCACAATGCGCGCATGAGCGGCACGATCTGCGACGCGCTGATGTCGAACACGCCGGGCAACATCACCTTCGCGATCAATCGCGAGCTGATCGGCAACGGCGTCACGGCGAGCGACGAAGAGGTCGCGCGCGCGGTCGCGTTCGCGTTCCGCGAATTGAAGCTGGTGGTCGAACCAGGCGGCGCCATCGGGCTTGCTGCGCTGCTGGCCGGACGGCTGGACGTGAAAGGCAAGGTCGTGGTCGCCGTCCTGTCGGGCGGCAACGTCGATCCGGAACTGTTCAGCAAACTGGTGGCGTAGCGCCGCCTGTCATCCCGGGCGAGGCTCAAAAGCGCGTGTACGCGCGTCTGCGACGCGCTATGGGCCGAGACCCGGAACCCATTCCTCCCAAACACCGGACTTGAGATCGGGCAACATGGGTCCCGGCTCGCGCGGCCTGCGGCCGCTCGGCCGGGATGGCAGCTTGGCGCTGACGGCTAGACTAGCTCCGCCGTGCCAGTGCCTGCTCGGTGAACAGCGCGGCTTCCAGCGCTGCCCGGTCGCGGCCGAAGCGGCCGACGATCTGCACCCCGAGCGGCAAG
>DATEKY010000936.1:0-3261 GCA_035277225.1 Xanthobacteraceae bacterium | reverse complement strand
GCAGCGCATCGTGCTCGACCGGTTCCCGGACTACTGGGACAAGGACCGCATCCACATTGACCGCATCACCTACGTGCCGATCCCGGACAGCACCGTGCGGCTTGCCAACCTGCGCGCCGGCGCGCTCGACCTGATCGAGCGCATCCTCCCGACCGACATCCCGTCGGTGCGCAGCGACCCCAAGCTGAAGCTGCTGCTGCCGACCCCGCCCATCGCCTACACCGGCCTCACGATCAACCTTGCCAACACCGACCGGGCGAAGAATCCCCTGGGTCAAAACGCCAAGGTACGCCAGGCGCTCGAGCTCACCATCGACCGCGATGCCATCAACAAGGTCGTGTTCAATGGCGACTTCACGCCGGGCAATCAGTGGTCGGCGCCGACCAACCAGTACTACATCCAGAAATTCCCGATCCAGCCCCGCAACGTCGAGAAAGCGAAAGCGCTGCTCAAGGAAGCGGGCGTCGCGACGCCGATCACGCTCGAACTGATGGTGCCGAACCAGCCTGACGTGAAGCAGGTGGCGGAGGTGCTGCAGGCGATGGGAGCCGAAGCGGGTTTCGACCTCAAGATCCGCCTCACCGAGTTCACGACGTCATTGGACGAAGCCGTGAAGGGCAACTTCCAGATCTACCTGATCGGCTGGAGCGGGCGCGTCGACGCCGACCAGAATGTCATCAATCACCTGGGCTGCGGCGCCGCGCCGTTCAATTGGGGGAAATACTGCAACGCGACCGCGCAGGCGGGTCTCGACGAGGCGCGCACGGTCAGCGAGCCGGCCAAGCGCAAGGCGGCTTACGAGAAGGCGCTCACCCAGATCGAGGCCGACAAGCCGCTGATCTACCTCTATCACCAGCATTGGGTGTTCGCGTACTCGGCCAAGCTCGAAGGCTACAAGCAACCGCCGGACGGCATCATCCGCATCCAGGACATGAAGCTCGCGCGATAGAGCATGATCCCGAAAAGTGGGTACCGGTTTTCGGAGAAGATCATGCTCCACGAAGAACGCTATTCGCCCGCCTTGTCGCCTGCCGGAAAGCGGATGCTGGTCGCGAGCGTGATCCAGTTGGCGTTCTCGCCCGTGATGTTGCGGCCGAGGATGAGGTCCATCGAGAAGCGGTCGATCGGCCGCCAGCGCAGGCCGATCTGATAGCGCGGCTGCCCGACGGCCTTCGGATCGCCCTGGCCGACCAGCCCGAACACTTCCGTCGTCAGCGTCCAGACATTGTCCGGCGTGCGGAAATCGAAGCCGACGCCATAGGAGAAGAAGTGCGTATCGGCGATGCGGTCCCATTGCCAGCCGGCATTGACGTTCAGGCGCATCACCTCGGACAGCCGCATCGTCGCCGGGATGTAGCCGAAAAAGCCGGTGGTCTCATTGGTGATCAGGTCGAACATCGCGCCGCCCGCGATCGCGACGCCGAACTTGCCGATGCCGCTCGGGATCAGGTTGGTCTTGAACTTCGGCGCGATCGACGTGCCCCATTCACCGTCGGCGCGCGCGCGCTGGATCTGCGCGCTCAGTTCGACCGGCCGGCCGAGGTCGACCACGCAAGAGGGATTGGTGATCGCGAGGAAGTCCTGGTTGCTCGCCCAGGAGAGCCACGACTCGATTTTGCAGTTGCCGACCTCGCCGACTTCCGCGGTGTCGACGCCGTAGGCGGTGCCGGCCGCGTCGGCGCGCACGGCGATGAGCAGCGCGGCGATGACTACCATCGCGCCCAGCCGCGCTCGTTGCGCCGTCCGGCCCATGTTCGGTTTTCAGATTCGCCCCAGTACCCCGACGCTAACGCGATTCCGGGCGTCGGCATGTGCCCGACCGGTCACATCCAGGCTCAATCCTGCGTGACGTACTTGCAAATAATTCGCAATTGCATAAAGCTGCTTCTGCAGTCAATTCGCATCACGTGTGTCATCGGAACGCGTTAGGATTCGGCTGTTGGGAATGTGCGGATGACGGGCCGAATACTGATCGCGTTGCTGGGCTGCGCGCTGAGCGCGGGCGCCGCGCTCGCGGACGACGAGAAGTGGAAGGACGGGGTCCCGCCGTCCTCGATCGCCACCAGTCTGCCGCAGAACGGCGACCCCGGCGGGATGCGCAAATGGCTGAGCGAACGCGGGCTGACCTACAGCTTCGTACTCACCAGCGAAGTGCTCGGCGACGTTTCGGGCGGCGTGCGCACCGGCGCGGTGTTTCAAGGCAAGCTCGAGACCATCGTGAAGGCGGATCTTGAGAAGATGTTCGGCCTGCGCGGCCTGAATTTCTTCGCCAACTCGTTCCAGATCCACAACACCGGCGGCATCCGCCGCGACCATGTCGGCAGCTTCAACACCATCAGCAACATCGAGGCGCTGCCGACGACCCGGCTCTCCGAACTGTGGCTGGAGCAGTCGTTCGGCGACACGTTCAGCGTCCGGTTCGGCCAGCTTGCGGCCGACGCCGAGTTCTTCATCAGCGACTACAGCACCTTCCTGATGACCAGCGACTGGCCCTCGATCACGGCGCAGAATCTGCCGAGCGGCGGCCCCGCCTATCCGCTCTCCACGCCGGGTGTCCGGCTGAAATACGAGCCGAACAAGCAGCTCACGTTTCTCGCCGCGCTGTTCAACGGCGATCCGTCCGGCCCCGGCCCCGAGGACCCGCAGATCAAGAACCGCTACGGGGTGAATTTCCGGGTGCAGGATCCGCCGCTGCTGATCGGCGAAGCGCAGTATCGCTACAATCAGGACAAGGACGCGAAAGGCCTCGCGGGATTCTGGCGGCTCGGCTTCTGGCACCACTTCGGCGACTTCGACAGCCAGCACTTCGACACGGCCGGCCGATCGCTCGCCGATCCTTTGAGCAACGGCATCGCGCGCAAGCTGCGCGGCACCAGCGGCATCTACGGCGTGGTCGATCACCAGCTCTACCGCCCGCCGGGCGGCGACAAGGACAGCGGCATCAGCGTGTTCAGCCGGGCAGGCATCAGCGCGCCCGACCGTAATCCGGTCGAGTTCTATCTCGACGGGGGAGTCGTGTTTTCCGGCATGCTGTCGAAACGCCCGGACGACAAGATCGCGGCGACGTTCCTCTACAGCCGCATCTCGCGCGACGCCGCGGCGCTCGACCGCGACATGATCGCCTTCACCGGCCTGCCGCACCCGATCCGCGACTACGAGCTCAACCTGGCGCTGGTGTATCAGGCGCAGATCGTGCCGGGCTGGACCATCCAGCCCGCATTCCACTACGTCTTCCATCCCGGCGGCCACGTGCCCGATCCG
>DATEKY010000935.1:0-2410 GCA_035277225.1 Xanthobacteraceae bacterium | reverse complement strand
TCGATCTGCTTCAACCTGCTGAGCGACGGAATGCGGAGCGCGATGGATGTCCGAGCCTGAAGTCCTCGCCCAGGCGGCAGACGTCGGCGGCCCGCAGCAGCCGCTCCTGGAAGTGCGCGCGATGAGCAAGCATTTCCCCGTGCGCGGCGGGTTCCTCGGCAAGGCCGGCGTGGTGCGCGCCGTCGATGACGTCAGCTTCACGGTCGACAAGGGCGAGGTGCTCGGCATCGTCGGCGAGTCCGGTTGCGGCAAGTCGACCACCGCGCGGCTGGTGATCGGGCTGATCCAGCCGGACGAAGGCGCGATCATCCTCGACGGCGAGAAGCTCGGCGCGTCGCTCTCGCTGCGCGACCTGCGCCGCGACGTGCAGATGGTGTTCCAGGACAGCTATGCCTCGCTCAATCCGCGCCTGACCGTCGAGGCCTCGATCGCGTTCGGCCCGACGATCCACGGCGTGTCGGCCAAGGAGGCGCACGAGCGCGTGCACGACCTGCTGCGCAAGGTCGGCCTCGATCCGGCGATCTTCGCGGACCGCTATCCGCATGAATTGTCCGGCGGCCAGCGCCAGCGCGTCAACATCGCGCGCGCGCTCGCGCTCTCGCCGCGCCTGGTGCTGCTCGACGAGGCCGTCTCGGCGCTCGATAAGTCGGTCGAGGCGCAGGTGCTCAACCTGTTGATCGACCTCAAACAGGACCTGGGTCTCACCTACGTGTTCATCTCGCACGACCTCAACGTGGTGCGCTTCATCTCCGACCGCGTGCTGGTGATGTATCTCGGCGAGGTGGTCGAGACCGGCCCCGTCGAAGCCCTGTGGCAGGACGCCCGCCACCCCTATACGCGCGCGCTGCTCGCCGCGATGCCCTCGCTCGATCCCGACAACCGCACCAAGGTTGCGCCGATCGCCGGCGATCCGCCCAATCCGATCAACCCACCGTCGGGCTGCCGCTTCCACACACGCTGCGCGTTCGCAGAAAGTGTGTGCAGCGAGCGGAGCCCGTCCCTGTTCGCCACCGGCAATGACCGCCATACTGCGGCGTGCCACATGGTCGACCCCGCCTCGGGACACACGAAGGCGGGACAATCCTCTGCCCGGGAGTTGCAGAATGCCTGATCCAGTTACGCCGGAGCGCATCGCCGCGCTCGCCGCCGCTGCACGCGTGCCGCTCGCCGACGGCGCTGCGGCGCGCATCGCCGGCGCGGTCACGCCGACGGTGAACCGCTACAGCGCCGAGAACATCGCGCTGCCGCTCGAAACCGAGCCGGCGAGCTTCCTTGTCGTACAGCTGAAGGATGCGGGCCGGTGAGCGACATTGCGCAGATGAATTTGAAGGAGCTTGCCGCCGCGATCAAACGGCGCAAGGTCTCCTCGGTCGAAGTCACCAAGGCGCTGATGGCGCGTATCGACAAGTGGCAGCCCGCGCTCAACGCGTTCGCGCGCGTCGAGGCGGAGGACGCGCTGAAAGCCGCCAGGGCCGCCGACCGCGCGCTCGCCAATAAGAAAGCCAAGGGCCCGCTGCACGGTGTGCCGGTCGCGCACAAGGACATGTACTACTCCAAGGGCAAGCTCGCCGAATGCGGCTCCAAGATCCGCAAGGGCTGGATCGCGCCCGCGACCGCCACCGTGGTCGAGCGGCTCGAAGCCGCCGGCACGTTCCGGCTTGGCGCCGTCAACATGGTCGAGTTCGCCTACGGCCCGACTGGGCACAACGTCCACACCGGCAACGTGCGCAATCCCTGGGACCGCTCGCGCATCACCGGCGGCTCGTCGTCCGGCTCGGGCTCGGCGGTCGGCGCGCGGCTGGTGCCGTTCGCGCTCGGCTCCGATACCGGCGGCTCGATCCGCATGCCGGCACATTTCTGCGGCACCTCCGGCTTCAAGCCGACCAACGGCCGCGTCAGCCGCGCCAACGCGATGCCGCTCTCGTTCACGCTCGATACCGTCGGGCCGCTGGCGCAGACCGCCGAAGATTGCGCGATCGTGCTCTCGATCATCGCGGGTCCCGATCCGCTCGATCCGACCACCGCGCTGGCGCCGAAGTGGGACGCCAGGGCGATGAAGCGCCCCGCGAAGGGCATGACCATCGGCATCCCGAAGGCCTTCTACGTGGACGATCTCGAACCGGACGTGGCGAAAGCGCTCGATGATGCGATCGCGACGTTCAAGAAGCTCGGCGTGAAGGTCGTGCAGGTCGATCTGCCGGATCAGGTGCTGGTCTCGGCCGCCGCCATCATGGTGCTTGCGGTGGAAGCCGCGACCTATCATGCGCCATGGCTGCGCACGCGCCCCGACGACTATGGCGCGCAGGTGCGCAATCGGCTGCAGAACGGGCTTGCCTACAGCGCGGTCGAATATCTCGAAGCGCTGCGCTGGCGCGGGCCCGCGCTCGCCGCGCATCTCGCGGCGATCGGC
>DATEKY010000934.1:0-4926 GCA_035277225.1 Xanthobacteraceae bacterium | reverse complement strand
CAGACTCTTGTTCGCATCGGCGCGCTTTCGCTCGCGCTGCTTGCGTCGCCTGCTCTGGCGCAAGATTTTCCGAGCCGTCCGGTCAAGATCGTCGTCCCGGTCCCGGCTGGCGGAACGGCCGACGCCGTGCCGCGCCTCGTTGCCGACTGGCTGTCGCGCAAGTGGGGTCAGCCGGTCGTGATCGAAAACCGCACCGGCGCCGCCGGCAATATCGGCGCCGAATTCGTCTATCGATCGGCACCCGACGGCTACACGCTGCTCTCGTCGGCGCCGCCGCCGCTGGTGATCAACCAGAACCTCTATCCGAACCTCGGCTTCGATCCGGCGAAGTTCGAGCCGATCATCGTGATGGCGCACGTGCCTAACGGGCTGATCGTCAATCCTGACAGGATCAAGGCCGCCGGCGTTGCCGAGTTGATCGAGCACATGCGGCGCAATCCCGACCTGGTCACTGCCGCGACGCAGGGCCACGGCACGACTTCGCATCTGACCGCCGAGCTGTTCCAGCTGATGGCCAAGGTGAAGCTGCGCCACATCCCGTATCGCGGCTCGGCGCCCGCGCTGCAGGGCCTGCTTGCGGGCGACACCGACCTGATGTTCGACAATCTCGGGGTCTCGCTGCCGCTGGTCGAAGCCGGCAAGCTGAAGCTGCTCGCGGTCGCGTCCGCGCAGCGCATGCCGTCGCTGCCCGATGTGCCGACATTGGCCGAGATACTGCCGGGGTTCGAGGCGGTCGCGTGGTACGGCATCGTCGCTCCGCCGGGCACGCCGAAACACATCGTCGAGAAGATCAACGCCGACGTGAACGAGGCGCTGCGCCAGCCTGAGTTGCAGGAGCGGCTGAAGAAACTGTCTGCCGAGACGTTCGGCGGCTCGGTGGCGCGGACCGCTGCGTATCTGCAGGAGGAGGTCGCGCGCTGGGGTGGCGTGATCAAGGCCGCGGGTGTCACGTTGCCGTGACCCCGGCCGCGGTGCGGCGTCATTGCCATAGTGAGGCTCCGGTTTTCGGCATAAGCTTGGCCGCGGTGGAAGGCTTTACCCAGCAAAGGGCAACCATCATGCGCATACTGGATGTTGTCGTCGGCGTTGCCGCATTGGCACTCCTCGCTCCGACGCCGATCGGAGCGCAAAGCGAAGCCGACAAGCAGCTCGGCAACGTCCATTTCGCCACCACCTGCAACGAGACCGCGCAGCGGCGCTTCGACCGCGCGATCCGTTATCAGCATTCGTTCTGGTATCGCGCGGCGCGCGAGGTGTTCGAGGAGGCCGCCAAGGCCGACGACGCGTGCGCCATCGCCTATTGGGGCGTCGCGCTCTGCTATCTCGACAATCCGCACGGACCGATCCCCGGGCCGAACGTCGCGCCCGGTCTTGCCGCCATCCAGAAGGCCAAGGCGATCGGCGCCAAGAGCGAGCGCGAACGCGACTACATCGACGCGCTGGCGGTGATGTATGTCGACGCCGACAAGCTGACGCATACCCAGCGCATCCGTTCCTACCTGCAGGCGATGGAGAAGCTCGCGGCGAAGTATCCGAACGACGACGAGGCGCAGATCGCCTATGCGATCACGCTCAATACGTCGGCGTCACCCGCCGACAAGACCTATGCGCAGCAGCTGAAGGGCGCGGCGATCCTCCTCCCGATCTGGAAGCGCCAGCCGCACCATCCGGGCGTCGCGCATTACCTGATCCACCTCTACGACTATCCGGCGATCGCCGAAAAAGGCCTGGCGGCGGCCAACGAGTACGCCAAGATCGCGCCGGCCGCGCCGCATGCCCAGCACATGCCGTCGCATATCTACACGCGGGTCGGCTACTGGAAGGAGTCGATCGACTCCAATGCCGCATCGGTGAAGGCCGCCAAGGCCGACAAGGAATACGGCGACCAGCTGCACGGCCAGGACTACCAGGTCTACGCCTACCTGCAGCTCGGCAGGGACAAGGAGGCGCGCAGCGTCGTCGACGACATCGGCGTCACAACCTCCAATCGGGCGAACCGGGGAGGGGCGTTCGCGCAGGCGGCGTCGCCTGCGCGCTACATGATCGAGCGCGGCGACTGGAGCGGCGCGGCAAGCCTCGAGGTGCGGCCGAGCCAGTTCGACTTCGTGCCGGCGATCACGCATTTCGCACGCGCGCTCGGCGCGGCGCGCTCGGGCAAGCCGGAAGCCGCCAAGGCCGACATCGCCAAGCTCGCTGAGCTGCGCGACAGACTGCGCGAGCAGAAGGACGCATACTGGGCCGAGCAGGTCGATATCCAGTGGCAGGTCGCGAGCGCCTGGGTGCTCAATGCCGAAGGCAAGCGTGACGAGGCGCTGAAGGCGATGAGCGCCGCGGCCGACGTCGAGGACAAGACCGAGAAGTCGCCGGTGACGCCGGGGCCGCTCGCGCCAGCGCGCGAGCTCTACGGACAGATGCTGCTCGAACGCGGGATGGCCAAGGAGGCGCTCGCGGCCTTCGAGGCGACCAAGCTGAAAGAGCCGAACCGCTTCCACGGCTATGCCGGTGCCGCGAAGGCAGCCGAGAAGCTCGGCGACAAGGCGACGGCGAAGGCGAATTACGAGAAGCTGATCGCGCTCGCCGGGACCGAGAGTGCGCGGCCCGAGATCGCGGCGGCGCGGCAGTACCTGGCGAGCAACTAGCGTCTGCGAGGCCGCGCGATGCGCAAGACGATCATCGTTGCCGCAGCAACGGTAGCGCTGTGTGCGATCGCGGGCGGAATGCTTCTCGCCCGCGATTCGGCACCGGATCGCGTCACCGCGGCGACACTGCAGCCGAAGTGGGACGAAGTGGCCTGGCCCTTCCCCATGGATCAATGGGGCAAGGGCAAGGCCTTCGTCTGCAAGGCGGCGCATTGCGGAACCGAGGTTACGGTCTACGTCCGCGCCAAGATCGGGTTCTGCAACTGCGCGACCGGCGTGGCGGACGACGAGGAGCTCGACCGCATCAGCGACTTCGATCTGTTCGGCAACAAACTCACCGCGCTCGGGCCGGGACAGCCGATCGCGGTCGCGTGGATGAAGGGACGCAGCCGTGCGTTCTCCATTGCGGGTTCGCCGGCGCAAAAATCCGCACTGTCGGTCGGCTTCAACGATCGCTGCGACGCCATCGTGGCGACCGCGGTGCTGCGTGATGCGCGGCCGGGCGCGATCGAGCCGGCCGTGCTTGGGTTCCTCAATAGCCCCACGGTGCTGCGCTGGGCCGAGGTGACGCTCGGGCTCTGACGCTTGCTATCGCGCCGCGTAGGACACGTCGCAGCTCACCGGGATCGAGCCGACCCAGCTCGGGCTGCTCGGCGGCTCATGTCCGCGCACCAGCGCGATGTGGCCGCACCACTCGCACTCGAAGATGGCGTGATCCTGCAGCGACTGCAGCACCGGCACGCCTTCCAGCAGGTCCATCGGCGCGCAGCATCTCTCGCACACGAGCTGCGCCGTCTGCGCGTTTCGCATCAACCACTCCCGTCTGTCCGACCCGGCAGAATGGGTAACACCGAATTGGGGTACGTGTTTGTCCGGATGCGGGCTGTGGACGGTTACGGTGAACGCGAAGCAATTGAATTAAGTAGCCGCGCAATGCCGCTCGCGCATCATCCCTTCAGGGCCGCCGCCAGCTTCAGCGCCTGATCCGACAGCACCGATGGCTCTTCCTTGATGCTGGCGGGCGGTTTCATGTCCACGCGGTCATGACGCGGGACCACGTGCACATGCAGGTGGAACACGACCTGTCCGCCGGCCTTTTCGTTGAACTGCTGCACGGTAATCCCGTCGGCACGGAACACCTTCATCTGCGCCTGGGCGATCCTCTGCGCGACCTGCATCACGTGCGCGAGGTCCGCCGGCGAAATGTCCAGCAGGTTGCGCGCCGGCGCCTTCGGCAGCACCAGCGTATGACCGGGAGCGCGCGGCATGATGTCGAGGAAGGCAATCGCCTTGTCGTCTTCGTAGACCTTGTGACACGGGAATTCGCCGCGGAGGATTTTCGCGAAGATGTTGTTTGGATCGTAGGCCGGCATTGGGAGTCCTCTAAAATCTCGCCGTAACGGTCTGGATGCAACTAATATTAGGCACATGAGACTGAGTCGAATCGGACTCATGCTGGCGGGCCTGTACGCCGTGGTGTGGGCGTTGGCATGGGGATGCGCCGCTTTTTGTGCGCAGGATCCGCATCACGGCAACACCGAGCTTTGGCTGGTACCGTTGCTGCCGATCTATGAGGCGCTGAGACTCGCCGGGGCCGAAAACACCTTCTGGCACATGATGGGAGTTCGCTCCTATCTTGCCGTTTATCTCGTCATGCTCATGACCCTTCTTGGGCTCTACGCGGCAGGCTGGTTGATCGGTGCTATAGGAGCTGCCCTGTATCGGACCTGCAAATACCTCGTTCGCCCCGGCGCTCCGCAACCCGGCGCATGATTCCGCCTACGTCTGTTCGAACACCAGGTCCTTGCGGAACGGCCCCATCGCGGAGAGCTCCGCGCCCGCGGCCTCCACATAGGCGCGCTCGCGCTTCAGGTAGTCGGCGATCGCGCGGCGCAGCCCGGGATCGGCAATGTAATGCGCCGAATAGGTCGTGACCGGCATGTAGCCGCGCGCCAGCTTGTGCTCGCCCTGCGCGCCGGCCTCGACCCTCTTCAGCTTGTTCTGGATCGCGAAGTCGATCGCCTGATAGTAGCACAGCTCGAAGTGCAGGAACGGGTGGTGCTCGACCGCGCCCCAGTGGCGGCCGTAAAGCGTGTCGCCGCCGATGAAGTTGATCGCGCCCGCGATGTAGCGCCCGGCGCGCTTGGCCATCACCAGCAGCACCTTGTCGGCCATCGTCTCGCCGATCAGCGAGTAGAATTTGCGCGTGAGGTACGGCCGGCCCCATTTGCGCGAACCGGTCTCCATGTAGAAGGCGAAGAACGTATCCCAGACCTCCTCGGTCAGA
>DATEKY010000933.1:0-2611 GCA_035277225.1 Xanthobacteraceae bacterium | reverse complement strand
TCGTATCGCGCGACCCAGGCCTCGTAGTCGTCGGCCATCCCGTCGCGCTCTTCGAAACGGCCGCGTTGAACATAGTGCAGGAACGGATTGGCGCCGCTTGCCACGACATCGGGATAATTCTTCAGGTACTTCGCCGTGGAGAAGAAGCGGTTGGGATTGAGCCCCTCGGCGGCGCCGTGGTGAAGATAGTGCAAGACGGGATCGGTGCCGCGCGTATGCGGATAGCGCGCGAGATACCACTGCTCCTCGAACAGGCCGGACTCGCGGATGATCGCCGCGGATTGCGCCACCTTCGCGTACTCGCGGCGGCGCATCCACCGGCCGAGCAGCGGCGTGCGGCCGGCCAGGTCTTTGAGCGCGGCTTTCGGATCGAACGCCATCGCTCACGCCTCGCGATAGAACGCGGCGATCTCGTCCCACGCCTTGCTCTCGGACCAGCCGGACGCCACCGCGGGCTCGGTATTGTGACGCACGAGCGGCTCGGAGAAGTCGGCCTGTTTCGCGAGCGCGACCTCGGCTCTCAGCGAGAGGCGCGGACCGATCTCGCGCGCGAAGCGCTGCGCGAACGCACCCTGCGTTTCCACATAGCCGCTCGGATTGGCGCGCGTGACGCCGCCGCCGCCCGCCGTCGCCACGGCGAACGTCGCGTATACCTTCGCCAGCAGATCGACGTGGATGTTGTCGCGCACATAGTCGGGCGTGCGCACCTCGGCGGGCTTGCCTTCGCGCCAGGTCTTGATGAGGAACGAGCAGAAGCGCGGCTCCTCGAACGGACCGAACGGATTGGGGATGACGAACTTGCCGAGCGGAATGTCGAGCACCGTGCACCAGTACGACACGACCTGCGCGGTGATGCCCTTCGACACTCCATAGGGCGAGAACGCGCGCAGCGGTGCGTTGCCGACCCCCTCCTCCGCCTCGAACACGCTTCCCGTGAGCACCATGCCGCGCAGGCCCTTGTCGCGCATCGTGCGCAACACGCGCGGAAGCTCGCGCGTGTTCTCGGCGAGCGCCGCGACGACGTCGAAGTCGGGGCTGCGATAGTCGGTCACGCGCGCGGCGTGATGGCACAGGAGGTCGAAACCTTGTGCCGCGAGCAGCTCGATGAAGCGCGCTTCCCCGAACGGGCTTGCCCACACGACCTCGGCGCATGTCGCAAGTTCCCGCACACGCCGCGCGCGCAGACCGTCGTAGGCACTTTCCGCGCCGCGCAATGGCGCCACGACATGATGTCCGGCCGCCGCCAGCTCCCGCGCGAACCAATACCCGGTGAACGAGCTTGCGCCCGTCAGCAGGATCCTCACTTGATCCCCCGCAGCCGTTCGATCCCGTGGAACACGGGGTCGAAGTCCGGCCACTTCGCGTCCTTCTCGGAGATCTCGGCAGGGGCGATCGGCCAGGCGACGTCGAAGCGCGGATCGTTCCAGCGCACGCCGCGCTCGTTCTGCGGCGAGTAGAAATCGCTGACCAGATAGAGCGCCTCGGTGTCGTCGGTCAGCGTCAGGATCGCATGGGCGAAACCGCGCGGCACATACATCATCAGCCGGTTTTCGGCGGTCAGCTCGGCGCCGAACGATTTGCCGAAGGTCGGCGAGTCGGGACGGATATCGATGATCGCGTCGAACAGCGCGCCGCGGATGCAGCGCACGACCTTCACCTCCGCGGCGGGCGCGAGCTGATAGTGCAGCCCGCGCAGCGTGCCCTTCTTGGCGCTGAGCGAGTTGTTCACCTGCACGAACTGCGTGACCAGTCCCGCGGCAGCGAATTCGTCGCGGCAGAAGAAGCGCGCGAAGAAGCCGCGGTCGTCGCCGCGCTTCTCAAGCTCGATCGTATAGGCGTCCTTCAGCGGCGCGGCGTGAAACTTCACGACGCGGCCCCGGCGTAGCCGTTCTGCCAGCGCAGGCTCGGCAGCAGCCGTCCGGCCGCGATGTGATCCTCCAGCACGCGCAGGCGGATCTGCTGCGAGTTGCGGAAGTTGCGATCGGAAAAGCCCATGCCGGCGAGGCCTTCGCGCAGCATTTCGATCGACTGATCGAGCGACACTTGCGGCACGTGGCCGGGCGCGAGCGCGCGGAAGCGCGAGAAATCGACGCGGTACGAACGCTTGTCCGGCGGCGCCTGCAGATTGATGCTCACTTTGGTGCCGGGGACCGCCCGCGCGACCGCCTCGGCCAGTTCCTTCACCTGATAATTCCAGACGTCGGAGCCTGCATTGGCGACGACGAATGCGCCGCCATTGTCCGCCTTGCGGGACGACGCCCAGTCGATCGCGCGCGCCATGTCGCGCACGTCGATCAGCGGACGCCACGGCGTGCCGTCGCTCAGCACCGTGATCTCGCCATTGGCGAGCGCGCAGGCGACGAAGTCGTTCAGCACAAGGTCAAGACGAAGCCGGTCGGACATGCCGCAGGCGGTCGCAAAACGCAGGCAGGTGATCGTCATGGCGCCGCGATCGATCCCGGCGAGCGCCTCTTCGGTCGCGATTTTCGATCGCGCGTATGCGGTGAGCGGGTTGACCTCGTCCTGCTCGGTGCGCGCGCTGGTGCTCGCCGCGCCATAGACGCTGCAGCTCGAAGCGAACACGAAGTTCTTCACGCCCTTCTGCGCCGCC